>JBAXSA010000049.1:0-13237 GCA_037130945.1 Pseudomonadota bacterium
CCCAAAACTCGGTGCCGCGAATCCCGATGGTCGCGACCGCTGTGTTGACGAGCAGATGGGCGGGTTGGCTGGCACCCTCCGGGGTCACGGCCCGGAATACCCCCTTGGTGAGTTCCAGCACGGTATTGTCGTTCTTCTGACCTGCCAGGCTCTGAAGCACGAAGACCGACTTTTCGCCCAGGGTCACCAGAACGCCGTCCCGTAAACGCACCTCCAGGCGGGCACCCTCCTGGGTTTCCAGACGGTCACCGGCGAAGAGGGGTTTGCCGATGGTGAGCCGGCGGGCGGTTGGCTCAATCAGGGTCATGGTCAGCGCCGTGGCGCTACCCTGCGCCCGCGTCACATGGCCAATGGCGGGATTTTCCTGGGCACTGCTGGCCAGGGTGGGACTGCCCAAAAGGGCCAGATTGGCGAGCAGCAAGAGGGTAAACAGGTGTTTCATGGCCGCGATCTCCCGTCATGGGTTCCGTTGAAATAATGGAGGGTAGGGTTACTTGGCATCCAGCCGGAATACCCCGTCCCAATGCCCTGGTGGCAAGGTCTGGAGGGACGAGATGCGATTCAGAAACAGAGTATAAACGGATTGTTGCGGGTAACGGGTTGCGAGGGCCGAAAATGCGGCCAGCGCGGCTACCCAGTCACCCTGGCGATACGGTACCAGGGCTTGACGATGCTGCTCGAGTTCCTCGCTCAGGGCTAGATTCTGCTCAAACCCCAGGGGTTCAAAGACCCGTACCGGCTCGGCCCGGCCCTTGACACCGAGATCATCCAGTTCCCGGCAGAGACAATCCGGCACCTGGTCGCGAGTAGCCCTGCCGATGAGGATCGGTGCCCCGTAGATCTTGGCGGCGGATTCCAGGCGGGAGGCCAGGTTGACGACATCCCCCAGCACCGTGTAGGACATCCGGAAATCCGACCCCATGTTGCCGACCCGCACCAGACCGGTATTGATGCCAATGCGCATCTTGAGAACCGGTAGGCCACGCGCGGCAAACTCCGGGGCCAGAGCCTGAAGCTGCGCCACCATTCCCAAGGCCGCTTGGAGGGCATGGCGGGGGTGTTCAGGATCGGCCAGGGGCGCGCCCCAGAAGGCCATGATGGCATCGCCGATGTATTTGTCGATGGTGCCGCGATGGGTTTGGATGACGGCGGTCATGGGGTTGAGAAAATCGTGCATCAGGCGGCTGAGTTGGCGGGGGCTAAGACCCTCGGAAAGGGTCGTAAAATCCTGGAGATCGGCAAACAGCACGGTCATCTCCCGGCTTTCCCCCTCCAGGGCGAAACTGCCGCCGGGCCGTTCGCTCATCTCCGTGACCAGGGTTGGAGGCACATATTGGCCGAAGAGCCGGGTGATCTGGCGTTCCCGCCGATCCTGAATCAGCAGACTGTAGCTGGTTTGCAGCAGGTACAGGCTGAGGGTCAGCAGCAACGCCGAGACAACGGGCACCACTAGGCCGTGGCTATGCCATAGCCAAAAGTTGCCCGCCACCCAGAACAACAAGATTGCTAGCGTTACCAGCAAGGCCGCTCCCGGGGACAATCTCACTAGCCACAGGCCAACAGCGCTCAACAGCACGAGCTGGACACCCTCGATGCCCTCGAAATAGGCGGGACGGTAGGGCAATCGCTGGTCGAGCATGCCGGCGATGAGGTTGGCATGAACCTCGACACCGGGATAGCTGGCCTGCATGGGGGTCGTTCGCAGATCGAGAAGTCCCGGCGCGGTGGAACCTATCAGGCCGATGGCACCGTCCAGCACAGCGGGATCGACCTGGCCCGCCAGCACTGCCGCCGCCGGCACATAGGGGAAACTCCCCTGGGGCCCGCGATACGGCACCCAGGCCACGCCCAGGTCGTCCACCGGTAGGGTCAGACCCCCGACCCGGATGGCCTCCAGGTGCTGATTCGATCCGCTCTCATGGCCGACGCCGCCTGGGTAACCCGCCCCGATCACTAAGTCCAGATGATCCTCGCCGAACAACCGGCGCACCATGGCCAGGGCGAGTTGTTCGTACAGGCCGCCGTGATATTGGGTGAGCAAGGGTACGCGGCGAAACACGCCATCGCGATCCAGGGTCTGACTATTGAAAAAACCCGCCGAGGGTGCAGCTTCGGCCAGCAACGCGAGGTTCGCGCCAAAGCCCTGGGCGGTGATCAGGGGGATCTCGGGGATCTCGGGGGCGGGCAAAACCGGGGCCGGCAAGGGCAAGACCCCGGTGGAACCCGCCGGACTGGCCACACTGTTGAAATAATACCCCAGTACCACCGGCCGGTTCCGTAACGCCTCGGCAAACCGCCGGTCGGGGTCGAAGGTCAGCAACCAGTCCGGTGCCCCTCCGGCCGGCACCGGCAGACGTTGGGCCAGGCGCGAGCCCTGAGCGCTGTCCGGTTCCGCAAAGACCATATCAAAACCCAGCAAGGTGAGGTGATAGTCGTCGAACAACCGCTCTACCAGCCGGGCCAGCCGTTCGCGCGGCCAGGGCCATTGACCCTCGGCGCGAAGGCTGGCTTCATCGACATCGATGATCACGACCCGGGGATCGCGCCCGCCGGGCAGGGTGAGCTGAAGCCGCAGGTCATACACCAGATGCTCTAGGCGCTCGACCCAGGGCAGTGTCCATAGCCCTCGGCCTTGCCCAAGAAAAAAAACCATCGGGATCAGGCTGAGGAGAATCTTGAAAAGGGTATGGCGGCGCATGGTGATCGATTTAGTCTCCGACGATCTCCAGAAGACCCTCGATGACTTGCGCAAGTTCCTCTGGCGACACCTCGCCAATGCGCTGGCCGAGGCGCTCGATGGCCAGCGTCCGGATCTGGCTGATCTTAACCCATGAGCGTTTCGGTAGCCCCGAACCCGGAAGTTCCAGGGTGAGAGGAAACCCTGCGCGCTGTGGCTGGCTTGTCAGGGCCATGGCGATAACCGTTCCCGAGCGCTCGTTGAACACGTCCTGGCTGAGTACGAGAACTGGCCGAAGTCCCGTTTGTTCGTGACCACGCCCAGGATCAAGATGGGCCCATCGGATCTCCCCTCTCAGTATTTTGGCCACGTCTCAATCCCGGTGTGATTAAAACCCTCTTCGGCGAGTGCACACTCCTCGCTAGGATCCAACTTTGCGCATTCGTGGGCGAGCCGGGCGTAGGTCAATCGATCCAGTTTCTCCTCGAGCGCCGTTTCGATGGCAGCACTGCGGTTGGAAAAACGACCCTCTTTCACTAGGGCGTTCAGACGGTTAAGCAGTGTGGTGTCGAGCGTGGCAGCGACCTTGGCCTTCGCCATATTCAGTCTCCTCACCAAGGTAAAGTATGATATTACATCATACTTTTTAGGTAGCGTCCAATGCCGTTATGATGATCCCTATGGTCATCGGGCCATTGAGATAACATCTTTTTTGATACATACTTGTGGGTATGAATGGCCAGCAAGTCATCGCCAAACTCAAAGAAGCCGGATGGACGTTGATCAAGCTCAAATGAACGTGCTTTACCCGGCCACTTTCGATCCGCAACCAGGGGGTGGCTTTACCGTGCTGTTTCCCGATTTGCCCGAAGCCATCACGGAAGGGGATACGTTAGACGAGGCACAGCTACACGCAATCGAAGTGTTGAGCCTGACATTGCGCGGTAGAATCGAGGACGGGCAACCCATTCCTCTGCCTTCGTCCGCAAATGGCAAGCATGTTCGTCATGTCGCGCCAGATACTCAGGCACAGGCTGCCGTTTTGCTCCGCCAAGCACGAGGCGACCGGCCATTGTCCGATCTGGCGCGCGCCCTGGAAACCTCCTGGGCCGCCGCGCAACGCCTGGAAAACCCCCGCCATTGGCCTAGCCTGAAACAGCTTGACCGCGCCGCCCGGGTTTTGGGCAAACGGTTGGTGCTGTCCCTGGAATGATTCATGCCTATCCGGCTGGCACGGGTGAACCAAATTGACCCCCGTTTTATTTAGCCTTTGGATTGAACGGCTGGGCTTTGCCAGTGCCGGTCTCGCCGCCTATTTTGCCCTGCTAAAGGTCAATCCCGTTTCCGTGGCTCTGATCCTCATGACAATGAGTTTTATCCTACAACCGGCGGCCTGGCGGGCCTGCCGCCGTGAGCCCGTCGCCTGGATTGCCCTGAGCCTTGGGGCGTATCTGTTGGGACGTCTGGCCCTGGCCGGGATGACCTGGCCCGAGAGCGCCGCCGAACAGTGGTTCGATGGGCTCAATTTTCTCTATCTGCTGCTTTTTGTACCCATGGCCTGGCATCTCCAGGGACGCCCCGGACGTGTCCATTGGGTCTGGGGATTGGCCCTGGCGGGCTTATTGACGGGCATCCTCGGCCACCTGATCCAGCATGGATCGGCGGATCTGCTGGCGGGATTGCGCTCCGGGTTTCATCTCCGGGCTATTGCCTTTGGTCTGTATGCCGCCACGGCTCTTCTTGGGCTTTTGATATTTGCGCCGCGTCTGCTCGGGTCGGAAGACCGGCCCCTGCGGCCGTGGCGGTGGGCGCTCTGGCTGCTGATTCTGGAAGGGCTTCTGGCAGGACTCCTGGTGACCCAATCCCGGGGGGTTTTATTGGCCATCCTGGTGGCCTTCCCCTTGGCGCTGTGGTGGCGTTTCCGGGGTTCTCACTGGCGCTGCCAGCCGGTTTGGCAACGGCGCTTGCTGATGATCACCGGGGGGTTGCTCCTGGTGCAATGCCTGGCGGTTGGTGGCTGGGTGCTGCATCACCGTTTTGCCCAGGAGTCGGACACCGTGACCGCCCTCGAACGAGGTGCCCTGGAGGATGCCCCCAAGACGTCGATCAGCCATCGCCTCTGGTTGTGGCAGTTCGGCCTTGAAAAATGGCAGGAACGGCCTTGGCTGGGTTGGGGGCCAGGGGCTACGCGCCGATTGGTCGCCGAGAGCCAGAATCCCCATCTCTTCAACGATGAAGATCACCGCTGGATGGATCATCTGCACAATGCGTATCTGGAAATCCTGCTGCGCTTGGGGCTGGTGGGTGCTGTCTGGATGACGCTGTTGCTGGTTTTTTTGGGACGTGGTTTGATCAGAGCCTATCGAGACGGCAGGCTCGCCCGGGATCACCTGGCCTTTTTGGCCGGCTCCGCCTTATTGGCGTTGGTGTGGAGCGCTTTCGACTTTCGCCATCTCCATTGGGATTGGCGGGATTACTGGATCCTCCTCGCGGGCGCGGGATTTTCGCTGGGCATGCGGCCGACGCCTCCGGGCGTGTATCATAGGCACCCCTAGCGATTATTTCTGATTTTGAGTATTGGGGTAATAACCAGCATGAGCGCAGCGATTCTCGACGGCAAGGCACTCGCCCAGCGGATTCGCGGGCGGCTCCAGGCGGAAGTCGCGACCCTGACCGCCCAGGGCCGGCGGCGGCCGGGTTTGGCGGTGGTACTCCTCGGGCAGCATCCCGCCTCGGCGGTCTATGTCCGCAACAAACACCAGGCGTGTCTGGAGGTGGGTTTTCATTCCGAAATCCATGCCCTGGCAGCGGATACCCCACAAAGCGCGCTGCTCGATCTTATCCATCAAATCAACGCCGATCCCGCGATTGACGGCATCCTGGTGCAATTACCACTGCCAGCGGGCTTTGACGAGGAAAGGGTGATCGAGGCCATCCTGCCCACCAAGGATGTCGATGGCTTTCACCCCTATAACGTGGGTCGTCTGGCCCTGCGGATGCCGGTTTTCAGACCCTGCACCCCCAAGGGCGTGATGACGCTGTTATCTGACGCCGGCCTTGCCCTGGAAGGGCTTGATGCCCTGGTGATTGGCCAGTCAAACATTGTCGGCCGGCCCATGGCGCTGGAGCTGCTGGCCGCCCGCTGCACCGTCACGTTGTGCCATAGCCGTACCCGGGATCTGCCAGCCAAGGTACGCGCGGCGGATCTCGTCGTTGCGGCGGTGGGCAAACCAGGCTTTGTGTCTGCTGACTGGATCCAGCCGGGTGCTATTGTGATCGATGTCGGCATCAATCGCCTGGCGGATGGTCGACTCGTGGGCGACGTGGACTTCGATGCGGTGAAATCGCGTGCGGCCTGGCTGACACCGGTACCCGGCGGTGTCGGGCCGATGACGATTGCCTCACTCCTGGAAAATACCTTGCAGGCGTTGGCACTGGCCCATTCGCCAGCCCCCCAGAATTAAAATTTCCGTTTGTTTTTTTACTCACACCCTCACACCAAGGAGCCCATGCCCATGCCCATTACCTCCAAACCCGGCAACGACAGTAACGAAGTCGTGGTCGTCGTCGCGGGACGCTTCGATTTTTCAACCCATCAGGAGTTTGTCAAGGCCTATAAGGAAAATCCCAAAGGCTCGAAACGTTTCGTGGTCGACCTTAAGGCGGCTGAATATATGGACAGTTCCGCGATGGGCATGTTGCTGCAGTTGCGCGAATACAGCCGCCAACAGGATGTCACCCTGATCAACGGTAACGAAGGCATCCGGGAGATCCTGCGGATCGCCAATTTCGACAAATTATTCGCCATCCGCTGATCGGTCACCGCGATCCCATGCAGCTACAGCCCGTCATTTTGTCCGGGGGATCCGGTACCCGCCTTTGGCCCCTGTCCCGGGAATTTTATCCCAAGCAGTTCCTGCCGCTGGGTGGCCACGACACCCTGTTGCAGGCGACCCTGCAACGGCTGGATGGACTGCAGACCGAACACCCCCATCGGGGCATCGCCCTGGCCGCCCCGCTGGTGGTGTGCAACGAGGCGCATCGCTTCCTGGTGGCGGAGCAGTTTAGATCCCTGCGTGGTCAACCCGGCGGCATCCTGCTCGAACCGATGGGCCGCAATACCGCGCCGGCTTTAACACTGGCGGCCCATTACGCCGGCCAGGGCGGTCACGACCCCATCCTGCTGGTGATGCCTGCGGATCATCTGGTACAGGACGAGGTGGCCTTCCGCCGGGCCATTGCCTGTGCCTGTGCCAAGGCTCTGGCGGGGGGTGTGGTCACCCTCGGTGTCGTGCCCCAGCGCCCGGAGACGGGCTATGGCTACCTGGAGCGAGGTCTCGAAGAGCCCTCCTCGACCCCGGATGGCATGGCCATGTTCCAGCTGGATCGCTTCGTGGAAAAGCCGGATCAACCCACCGCCCAGGGATATCTGGAGAGCGGCCGTTTTTATTGGAATGCCGGGCTATTTATTCTGCGCGCCTCGGTGTGGCTCCGCCTGATCACGCATTTTCGCCCCGAGATCGCCCGGGCTTGCGAGCGCGCTTGGCAGGAGGGTACCCAAGAAGGCCTCTTCTGGTGCGCGAATCGCGACGCATTCGCCGGGTGTCCCGCCGATTCCATTGATTATGCGGTGATGGAGCCTCTGACCACGGCGGATCGCGCGGTCTCCACGGGGGATGCCGCCTATGTCCTGCCGCTCGACGCGGGATGGTCTGATGTCGGGGCCTGGAGTGCCCTCTGGGAGATTCGGGACAAAGATGCCCAGGGTAACGTGGTCGAGGGGGATGTGTTTGTCCATGCCGCGACGGACAATCTGCTGATCTCCCAACATCGCCTGGTTGCGGCGGTGGGAGTCAGGGATCTGGTTGTGGTCGAAACCCCGGATGCCGTGCTGGTGATGGACAAGGCCCAGGCCCAGGAGGTGAAGGCTGTGATCCAGTATTTGCAACGGGAGGGCCGTCCGGAGTCCCGCACTCACCGCTGTGTTCATCGCCCCTGGGGTAATTTTGAACCTATCGATCAGGGGCCCCGCTATCAGGTCAAACGGCTGACCGTGAATCCTGGCGAGGCGTTATCCCTGCAAATGCACCACCACCGTGCCGAGCATTGGGTGGTGGTGTCCGGCACCGCCCAGGTGACCTGCGAGGATCGCGTTTTTTTGCTGGCCGAGAATCAGTCCACCTATATTCCCATTGGCGCCCGGCATCGCCTGGAAAACCCTGGGGTGATTCCCCTGGAGATCATCGAGGTGCAATCCGGTGCCTATCTGGGTGAGGATGATATCAAGCGCTTTCACGATCACTATCAACGCCCCACCCAGACCGCCGCTGCCCCCGCAGGGGGGGAACAGCAAGACGCGAAGGCGAAGTAGGGTCTCTCGCTCAGTCGTCTCCCGACAGAAAACCCAGCAGTTGCAGCAGGCTGATGAAGAGGTTGTAGATGGAAACGTACAGGGCCACGGTGGCCAGGATGTAGTTGGTTTCACCGCCGTGGATAATCTCGCTGGTCTGCCACAGGATCATTCCGGACATGAGCAGGATGAAAAGGGCGGAGACGGCGAGCGACAGCAGGGGAATTTGGAACAGCACCCCGGCCAGCCCGGCGATGAAGGCCACCAGCACACCGGCCATCAAAAACCCTCCGAGGAAGCTGAAATCTTTGCGGGTGGTCAGGGCGTAGGCGGATAACCCGAGAAAGATACTACCCGTGCCGCCGAGAGCCAGCATTACCAGTTGATGGCCATTCTTGAAGTGCTGCAAGTAGGCACTGATCACCGGCCCCAGAGTCAACCCCATAAAACCTGTAAAGGCAAAGATCAACAAGAGACCCCAGGCGCTTTGAGCGGTTTTATGAACGCCCCAGAGCAGCCCCATATAGCCCACCAGCGTCAGGATCAGACCCGGATAGGGCAATTTGAGTTCCATGGCCAACCAGGCGGTAAAAGCCGAGAACAACAGGGTCATTGACAACAGACCGTAGGTGTTCTTGAGTACCCGGTTAGCGGATGTCATCGATTCCACGGATCCCGTGGCGGATGGATAAAGCGGTGTGGACATGAAATAAAACTCCTGGCGGTAAAAAAACAGCGGGCTATGGCGGTGCCAGCCTAACACGCAACAGCATAGCCGAGTGTCTGGCAAACGGAAACAGGGGCAAACGGGACGTCCGCCTGTCATGATGATTTACCTAATCCTAACCGACGCCGCATTTCATCGCTGGAAATGCCCCCTTGTGCCTGATGATGAGATCGTGAACGCCCAATCAGCTCAAGAAATTTAGGATTAGTACTCAGCGATGCTGTCTCTAAGTCTGTGCTATCCAGAGGCACCAACGCTGCAATGGGTTTTCCGCTGCTTGTAATGATGATCGGTTCATTGTTAAGGTCAGTCGTATATGCAGCCAATGGAGCAATGGCATCGGCCTTTTCTAGCACTCTCATAGATCAAATACCTCGCCTGCGATACGCACACGGCTGCGCTCCTTGACGCCGACTGCACGGATATACACCACCCATTCAGGTTCTCCATCAACGTCATAGTAAACCCGTAACTTACCAATCCGAAGTTCCCAGGGTGCCAGGGGATTGGGACGCATCGGCTTGCGGTTTTTTGTTTCAACGTCCGGTTGATGCGTCAGTTGTTCATCGACCCTGTCCAATATTACCGCACACTGGCGCATGGTCAAAAATCGCAAATGTCCTTCAGCATCAGGTGAATACTCTATCCTGTAAGGCAACTCAGCACAGACCTCTTATGCGAATGACTTTATATCTTCAGAACCCAGCTGGCACTTGGTTTTTTCGAGTGCTAAAAGCCCTTAGGGCGTGAACAGGCGTTCGGTGTTGAGGAGTATCTTGATCCCGTCACTGACCTTGGCAAAGGCCAGGATGTAATCGGTCTGAGGCTTGTTTTTGTAGGCACTGGCATCGGCAATATGCTCGACGGTCACGGGTATGACCCGGGATACCGCATCAACGATCATGCCAATCGGGGATCCGCTGGCGCTTCCCCGGCCGCCCAGTACGATGATCCGACTCTGCCCATCGGCGGGCTTGGCCCACAGGCCCAGTTTGATTCTGAGATCGATAACCGTGATGGTCTGGCCCCGGAAATTCATGATCCCGCTGACACTGGCAGGGGCGTGGGGCAGGCTGCGGATCACCGGCATGGTGATGATTTCCTTGATCCACAGGATGTCGATGCCATAGTCCCGGCCCTGGAGACTGAAGACCAGATAGCTCCCCTCGACATTCAGGTTGATCTTGGCGGGCAGACCGGCGCTCTGGCGATGGACGATCTGGGCCACCACCTTGGCGGGATCGTGGAGGGTTGTGGCGCGGTCGATCGAACCCGTGCAGGACTGGCGGGCGAAGCGGTCATCGACAAAGGCGTTGAGATCGATGAGGCTGCCCACCCCCATTTCCTTCGACATGTATTGCTGGATGCGGTCGAGATCCTGCTTGGACGGAAAGAGATCGTGGGTTTTGATCCCCTGGGCCTCGCGGAGAACATTTTTCAGGATCGGTACCTTGAGTTTCAGGCTGCCGTCCGGATCTAGAAAATTCACTGCGACCTCGGCGGCGGCTTCCGATTTTTCCTCGATAAAACGGCCTGCCAAGACCAGCATGTCGGTGAATTCCTGAACCGCCTCGGGATACTTTTGAATCACTTCGTTACGCAGGGTGACAACGCAGCAGGGGTGGGTTTCCCACATCTCTCCCGAAAGAAACAAGAGTTCCGCGCTGCCCTCGGCAATCGCCTTGGTGCCCATGGGTTCAGCGACCAGAAAGCCGCAGGCATCCGGGTTGGAGGCCAGGAGTTCGGGCATCTTGATGGGGGGAACGACCTCGAAAAACACATCGCAGTCGTCTTTACCGGCGAATCCCGGCTTCAACCCCAATTCCCGCAGGAACCGGTGAGCCAGCATGTGGTGGATGGATAGTTCGTGAGGGATGTAGAAGGTTTTGCCGCGGAAGGCGCTGGTCATATTGCTGCCACGGCCCTTGATGTTGCGCACCGCGATGCTGCCGTTGCGATGGGCGAACATCACCAGCTTGATGGGCACCCCAAAACCAAACAGATCCATGGCAATCGGGGCCAAGGCGAAGGCTCCATCGACCTTGCCCTTTTCGAGCGCCTGCTGGAGGGCATTCCAGCTCGGCATCCGCTGGGTCTCAATGACAAAATGCTGGGGCGACAGTTTCCCGGTATCGATCAGGTGCTTGAGTACCCCCAGGGTGAGGTGGTCGGTGATTTGGATATGGGCCATTTCGAGGATCAACTTGCCGGCCAGATTCACCTGGGGCACTCGCGGTTCCTGGGCCGGCGTGGACTGAACGGCGGCCTTGCCGCCAAAGGTGTCGTTGATGAGTTCGTTGAGTTCCGGCGGACCGAAGGGCTTGGTGATGAAATTGCTGACGCCGGCATCGGTGGCGGCCACCATTTGTTTGCGCTCGCCCCGGGCGGTGGCCATGATGAAGGGGATGTGGGCGCAACGGGCATCCGCCCGCACCCATTGCAGCAACTCGAAACCGTCCTTGTTGGGCATGTTCCAGTCGCTGATGATGAGCCCAACACCGCTTTCCGACTGGAGTTTTGCGATGGCGTCATTGCCATCCTCGGCTTGAAGGATGGTCTGAAAACCCAGTTCGGTCAAAGCCTTGGCAGCCATCTTGCGGGCTACCTTCGAATCTTCGACCAGGAGAATTTTGAGGGAACGATCGACCGGCATGATGTCCTGCCTCGTGAAGTCTGAAAAATGGTGTCCGCCTGACGGGAAGCAGATTCCCGGAACATTATTCTAACCGTTCCGGGGAAAAACGCGGATTTTATTCGGCATCCTCCTCTGGCTCCCACGCTAGAGTGTGAGCACCAGGAAGCAGTGTAAACTGGGAAATGAAGGATGCCCCATGCCGAGCCAGTAAAGCGGCAAGGAACCTGGCGTCGTCATTCAGCAGGGTCGAGGATTCGGCCAGCAATTATTATTAATTATTTGAGCTCGGATCGAACGCCTTCATGAAGATACTTGTCGTGGACGACTCAGTGACTTATCGCACTGCCCTGGTGCGCATCTTGCGCTCGTTTGGGCACCCGAGGGTTGAGAGTCTGAACTCGGGCAGCGCGCTCCTCGAACTCCTGCAGGCTTCCAAAAGAAACGTGGAGGTGCCGGATGTCGATCTCATCCTGATGGACATTATGATGCCCGACCCCGATGGCATCGAAACCACCCGCCAGTTAAAAAAAGCCCCCCATCTGATCGATATCCCCGTGATCATGATCACGGCCCAAAACGAGGAAGCGAGCCTGGAACAGGCGTTCGAGGCGGGCGCGATCGACTATATCAACAAACCCGTGAACCAAGTGGTACTCAGGGCGCGTGTCAAGGCGGTTCTTCGGCTCAAGGAGGAGATGGATCGGCGCAAACAGCGCGAACAAAAGCTCAAGGAAACCACCGAGCGCCTACAGGAGGCCAACCGCCAGCTCAGACAGCTATCCGATCAGGATGGTCTCACGGGCATTGCCAACCGGCGTATGTTTGATCAGGCCTTCCTCAGGGAGTGGCGCCGCGCCCTCCGTGCCGAACAGCCCATAGCCCTGCTCATGATCGATGTGGATTTTTTCAAGTTCTACAATGATACCTACGGACATACCCAGGGGGACAGCTGTCTGCGATGCGTGGCCAATATCATTGCCAACAGCCTGAGCCGGCCCGCCGACCTGGCAGCGCGTTATGGAGGTGAAGAGTTTGTGGCGTTGTTGCCAGAAACCGACATTGAGGGTGCGCAACAGGTGGCCAACAAGATCCATCTGGCGCTGGCGGCAAAGGCCATACCCCATGAGGCCTCGAAGGTCACAGACCGGGTCACGCTCAGTATTGGCATTGCCTGCACCTATCCGGAACAGGAAAAGAACGAGACGAAGCTCATAGAGACCGCCGACCGCGCCCTTTACGCGGCCAAACATAGCGGCCGCAACCAGACCCAGATGGCATTGGCCTGAGGGTTACCCCTGGAAACCCTGGTTTATGGCTCGAAGATAAAACCCACACCATAGACCGAACGGATGATCTCGCGCTCCGGTTCGGCGTGTGAGAGTTTTTTTCGCAGGTTTTTCATGTGGCTATCCACGGCCCGCTCGCTGACATCGAGATTGTCATCGTATAGGAGATCCAGCAGTTGACCGCGTGAAAAGACCCGCCCGGGTCTCGCGACCAGCGCCCGTAGCAGCTTGAATTCCTTGGGCGTCAGTTCCAGACGCTGGCCCCTGATCTTGGCCTGCCAAATCTCCGCGTCGATCTCGATGAGAGGGGGTGAGGCGGGGTCTTGTGATTTGGCCGGCAAGCGCCCTGGCAGGCGGCGCAGTACCGCTTTGACGCGCGCCACCACCTCACGCGGCGAGTAAGGTTTGCAGACGTAATCGTCGGCACCCAGTTCGAGCCCGATCAGCCGGTCGATCTCTTCCACACGGGCCGTGACCATGATGATGGGTAGATCGGAAACCTTGCGCACCTCGCGAAGAATGCTGAGGCCATCGAGATCCGGCAGCATCAGATCCAGCAGCA
>JBAXSA010000050.1:0-13215 GCA_037130945.1 Pseudomonadota bacterium
AGAAGGATTGGAACTCCGGTTGAAACATGTGGAGGGTGGCGGTCTCGCCGTCAAGGATACAATCTCCCACAACAGCGATTTCTCCGTGGTCGGTTTTCCCGCCATCATGTCCCTCAAGGCTCATGGTGGCGATCTGGTCGGAGTGGCAGCGGTTTCCGACGTTCCCCAGTTCGTACTCATCGTGCGTGCGGCGTTGCGGGATCAAATCAAGCGCATTGCGGATCTCAAGGGACGTGTCGTGGGCGTTCACACCAGCGCGGTCAACGCCAAAACCGTTGCCCAACAACTCCTCGAACTCCTGCTACAGGCCGACGGACTGCAAGCCCAGGATGCCCGGGTGATCTCCACAGGTCAGAACTGGATCAAACGAACCGCCATGCTGGATTCCGGTCAGGTGGATGCCATTGTGGCCGAAGAACCATTTGCCTCCACCCTGCTCGCGGCGGGTAAGGTTTTTTTCTTGGTCAATTTGGCGGAACCGGATACCACCCACCACATCCCCGGAACCAAGTTTCTCCATGCGGCCTTGGTAACCCGCCCTGACGTGCTGGCCAAGGATCCGGAAAAAGTCAGACGTCTGATCAACGCCCTGCGTCGATCATTACAATGGATCGCCAGCCATACCCCCCTGGAGTTGGTTGATCGGCTGCAAATCACCGAGATCCTGGAAAGGGAAAATATCCTGCTCTGTCTGAAAAAATATCCTCGTCTTTTCAGTCAGGATGCCCAATTTTCCAATCAACAAATCGAGGAGACCAATCGTTTCTTCCATACGGTCACGCCGGAATTGCAAACGATTCGCATGGAAGATCTAATTAATAATCAATGGGTTGGACGCAAGTAATGACCCGAACCGAGACCCCGTTACAGAGTCGCGTGCTGCTGCGGCAGGCGACCCTCCGGGTCGCCACCATCACCCTGGTGATGGTGGTGGTCGTGGGCCTATTGGCCCTGTGGTTCCAAGACGCGGCCATGGACAAAGCCACGGACAGGATCATGACCTCGCTGAAGCAGTTTTATGCCGAAAAAATCGTACTGTGGGAACAGGAGTGGCAGGAGCAGGCGACCACCTTCCACAATCGGCTGGAATTGCACCATATATTCGACGTTCCCGGCAGGGAGTGGGAACACCTGCGCGAGATATTGAATCAAGAAGGCAACATCCCGTTTCCGGTCATAATCATCACCGACGCCAGCCAGCGTATTCTCTTCCGGCAGGAAGAGTCACCCATGACCTTGCCTGAGCCTGAACATCTTATCAATGCAAACCAGACCCACTGGTTCGAGGATCAATCTACCGGAATACTCTACCGGTTGATCGCCCAACCCCTGTGGCTCGGTTCCCAGGGCAATGGCGAACTGATCCTGTTCATTCCCATCGAAAACGGTATGTTGTTTCACAACGCCCTGCCCTTTACGGATCTGCTGCTGCTGCACCATGGCCGGATAAACGCTAGTTCATTGGGCCATGTTTCCCCGCAGCGTGAGGATTGGCATGACGGCACGTTCTGGCAGGAAAAAAAGCGTATCGATCAATTATCCATACCCTGGGATAATCTCGCGGATCATTCCCCGCGACTGGTGATTCGCTATCACAGTGAGCCCCTCTTTTCCATCAGGGAAATTCTTGTGGTGGGCCTCACGGTATTCGCCATGCTTTCTCTGCCTTTCTGGTATACGCTGGGACTTTGGATTGTCCGCCTGACCCGTCGCATCACCCTCCTGGGTTGGGTGGCACGGGCATTTTCCAATGAATCTCATCTGACTCCAGACATCAAAAACGCTCTGGACGAAGCCCGTCATCTAGGTCATGACGAGGTGGCAATCGTGGCCGATGCCATGATGTACGCCAAAGAATCCGTGGCAAGGGAACTCCAGGCAAGGGAAATCGCCCAGGTCAATCTACAAAAAATAAGCAACCACAATCAATTATTACTGGAAGCCGCTGGAGAAGGGATTTATGGATTAGATAAGGAAGGTCGCACGACCTTCATCAACCCTGCGGCGACTCGTATGATCGGTTGGAACCCTGGGGAAGTCATGGGACAAACCCTACATGACATCATGCATCACACCCACTCCGATAACACCCCGTATCCGCAGGAAGAATGCCTGGTTAACGCCGCGATCAGAACGGGGGAGATACAGCATGTCACTAATGAAATCTTCTGGCGAAAGGATCACACCCGCTTTCCCGTTGAATACGTTTCCACCCCTATCTTTGATGACGGCACAATCCTCGGTGCCGTTGTGGTCTTTCGCGACATTTCAGAGCGGATTCAAGCCGAAAAACAGGCGCAGAGCTACCTGATCTATCAAAGAATCGTCAACAGTCTGTATGAAATTTCCTATGCCAGGATATCTTTACAGGCACAGCTCGAAAGAGCCCTGGATTGTATTCTTTCGGTTCCCTGGCTGGCCATCCAGGCAAAAGGTGCCGTATTTTTGGTGAATAAACAACAGACCCCAACCCTACGGCTCACCGCCCATAGGGGGTTTGACTCCGAATTGCTCTCTTTATGCAAAAACGTCCCCTATGGGCACTGCCTTTGTGGTCGCGCCGCCCTGACCCAGACCCTCATTCACGCCCATTGCGTCGATGACCGGCATGACATCGCCTTTGATGGCATGTTGCCACATGGCCATTACTCGGTGCCCATTCTCTCCGGTGAGGATCTGCTGGGCGTTTTGACGCTGTATCTGGAATCCGGTCAGATCAGGGATCCGGAGGATGAAAACCTGATGCAGATTATTGGCAACACGCTAGGGAGCATGATCGAGCGTAAAAGATTGGAAGAATCCCTGCAAAATCAGAATTCCCTCCTGGAAGAAAAAGTCCTTGAGCGCACGACTGAATTGCAAGATTACATTGTCTCCCTGGAAAACATCCAGGCGGCGATTCACGAAGCCAATAAACAGCAGCAAGCCATCTTTGACGCCGCCACGATTGGGATTACTTTCATCAGGAATAGAGTTTTTGAGAAATGCAACCGTCGGTTCCAAGAATTGCTAGGGTACGGTCAGACCGAATTGTACGGGCAGTCGACGCGGTGTTTATACCCTGATGAGAAAAGCCATTCCGAAATCGGTCTGGCTTACGCCGATTTGGATCGTGGTGAGGTTCACCAGCGGATACAGGAGATCCGGCGCAAGGACGGATCGCTTTTTTGGTGCCATATGAGCGGCAGCGCCATTGTTCCTGGCGATTTGTCGCGGGGTACGGTCTGGACCTTGGCGGACGTGACCCGTGAGCGCGAGGCGTTGGAAGTGTTGCGGCAAGGCAAGGCTATGGCGGAATCGGCGGCGCGGATGAAAGCCGAATTCCTCGCCACCATGAGCCACGAAATCCGCACCCCCATGAATGCCATCATCGGCTTCGCCGAGGTCGTGTTTCAGGATGCGTCGCTGTCACCGTCCACCGCCGGGCACGTCCAGACAATCCTGGGCTCCGCACGCGCGCTGCTCGGCATCCTCAACGACATTCTGGACGTTTCCAAGCTGGAAAGCGGCCGCTTCTCCCTGGAAAATCGCTGTTTTAACCTGCGCAATGCCGTGGCCGGAGCCCTCCAAACCCTCGATCACCTGGTCGCCGACAAGCCGTTGACGATGACCTTTGAGCTGGATCCCACCCTGCCGATTCGGGTTATGGGCGATCCCACCCGCTTGCGCCAAGTGATCCTGAATCTGGTCGGCAACGCCGTCAAGTTTACGGAACAGGGGGGCATCCGCGTTGTGATCCGCCGGGATCCGGCACCGGATCTGCTCCATGTCACGGTCAGCGACAGCGGTATCGGCATGACCCCGGAGCAATTAACCCGGGCGTTTGACCCCTTTACCCAGGCGGATCAGTCGATTTCCCGACGCTTTGGTGGCACCGGGCTTGGCACCACCCTGTCCCGGCAGATCGTCGAATTAATGGGGGGTCGCATCTGGGTGGAGAGTCAGATCAACGTCGGATCGGCCTTTCACTTCACCGTCAGGCTGCCAGAGGCGGCGTCTCGCGAGGGGTGCCTGTACGAGGAAGAGGCCATCCGGGTGGCGGATTACCGGTCTCCCCGGCGTTTCCGGATACTGCTGGCCGAGGATCTCAAGGCCAATGCCACGCTGGTTCTGTTGCGTCTAAAACAAGTGGGCCATGAGGTCGAATGGGTCAAAAATGGCCGCGAGGCCGTTGCGGCCTGTTGCGCGGGACGGTACGACCTGGTACTCATGGATGTCATGATGCCCGAGATGGATGGTCTGGAAGCGACACGAACCATTCGTGAGAAAGAAAGGGAAAAAGGCACGGGCCGGGCGATTCCCATCCTGGCGCTGACCGCCAGTGTCATGCGCGAGGACAACGATAGATGCCAGGCCGCCGGCATGGATGCCGTCCTGGCCAAGCCCATCGATTTCGACCAGCTCCTGATGACCCTGGAGGCCATTGTCCCCCAGGGCGCAGGCCAATCCAATGACGTGATCCCGGCGGAAATGAGCCAGAGCGTCGAGGTGGATTTTACACCCCTGGCGGGGCTGGTGGATCATGAGAGGGCGCTCAGGGTCTGGCGAGATCCTGTGGCCTACGTCAAGGCGTTGATGTCTTTCGCCGCTGAACGATCCCGGGATGCCGAGGTGATCGCGGATCGGCTGGCGGAACAGCCGGATGACGCCGAATTAGCCCAAGCCCTGATCCATACCCTAAAAGGCCTGGCGGGTAACCTGACCATCACCCGGGTGGCCTGCCTGGCCACGGAACTTGAGGATCTCTTGAGAGCGAACCCGCGCCCAAACGCCACGCTCAAACTAAACGATCTGCGCCAGTCTCTGGCCGAGGCCGTGGCCGCGATTGGCCGTCTGCGGTTGCCCTGCAAGGGTTTTCCCGACCTCCCGATCACCTTGAACGTCAGAGCGATTCGGGAACTTCTGTCGGAGTTGCTGGCCGCCCTGGACGAACTCAACCCGGACAGCGTCGAGCCGCTCCTGGCTCGTTTGACCGGATATATTGCCACGACCGACCTGGTGCCCCTCCAGACCTGCCTGGCGGCCTTCGATTTCGTGGGAGCGCGACAGCAGGTTCTGATCCTGGCCGAATGTGCCGGAGTGATTTTGCCATGATGCCCCCCGTCAATCTTTTCCAGGCCAACCTGGATCTGGTGTTCTTTGTCTATGGCCTGGCCTTCTTCGCCCTGGGTCTGATTATTACCTTTCGCATCAATCGCCACAGCCATTTTGAATTGATGCGTCTTCTCTGGTGGCTGGCGGGTTTTGGGTTTGTGCATGGTGGATTGGAGTGGATCGACCTCTGGCGGATCGTCCACGGTAATTCACCCGTCCTGGCCCTGATCCGGCCCGGGATGCTGGTGCTGTCCTTCCTGTTCCTGTTCGAGTTCGGGCGCCGTTTGATCCGGGCCGCCGGGGTCGAGACACCCATGACGCGAGCCATCCTGCTCTATCTGTTCCTGATGATCGGTCTTTTGGGGGCTACGATCTTTCCCGAGCGCTCGGCCCTGGAGCTGGAGATCGCCGTGCGTTACCTGCTGGGATTTCCGGGCGCGACCCTGAGCGCCCTGGGCCTGATTCTTTATCATCGCCACAAGATGGAGCCCATTATTGACGGGAACGAGGAGTATCCCGGCTACCTCAAATCAGCCTGCGAGGTGGCTGCGGCTGGTTTTCTCGCCTATGGCCTGCTTGCGGGACTGATCGTGCCACGCGCCGCCGGATTTCCGGCCCACTGGCTCAATCACGAGACCTTCCTGGCGGCAACCGGGATACCGGTGCAACTGGCACGGGCCGGGTGTGCGGTCATTATCACAATCGCCATGGGTTTCCTGCTGCGGGTCTTTCACGCCGAGATTGTCTCTCGGCTCCGGCGTGACCAGCGCACCATGGAGATCCATGCCGAACAGCTCTGGCGGCAAGTGGTTGATCGCACCGCCTCCATGGAGCGCTCCGAGGCGCGCCTGCAACTGATTCTGGACACCAGTGCTGCGGGGATTTACGGCACCGACATCGATGGCCGGATTACCTTCGTCAACCCGGTGGCCTGCGAGATGCTGGGATATCCGGCCGGGCAACTCATTGGCCGCCATGAACACGAGACGCTTCACCACAGCCATCCCAACGGTACTCCGTATCCGCCAGGAACCTGTCCGATCCTGAAGAGCCTGACCGGGGGTGCCATTGTCCAGAACGACCGGGAGATATTCTGGTGCGCCGATGGGCGGCCCCTGTTCATTCTCTATGCCTGCCAGCCGATGCGATCCGATGGCCAGATTATCGGCTCGGTGGTGAGCTTTCTCGACATCAGCGCCCAGGTCGAGGCCGAACAAACCCTCGAGGAAATACTGGCTGAGGCCCAACGTCTGGCACGGGTCAAAAGCCAGTTTCTGGCCACCATGAGCCACGAAATCCGTACGCCTATGAACACCATCATCGGCTTTGCCGAAGTGGTGCTTCAGGATCCGGCCCTGGCACCGCAAGCTACCGGACAGGTACGGAAGATCCTTGAGTCCACCCGGGCATTGATGGGGATTCTCAACAACATCATGGATCTCTCCCGCTTGGAGAGTGGCCAGTGCGCTCTGGAAATCACCTGTTTTAACCTGCCCGACCTGCTGACCGACGCCATTCAGACCATCCGGCACCGGGCAGATAAAAAACATTTGACCATCCATCTCGAATACGACAAAGCCCTGCCGGTCTGGGTCATGGGCGACGCCAGCCGTTTGCGCCAGGTCATCCTGAACCTGCTCGGCAACGCCATCAAATTCACGGAACGGGGCGGTGTCACCCTGTTGGCACGGCCGGAAGAGACGACGCCGGATCTGTTTCATTTCACGGTCAGCGATACGGGCATCGGCATGACCCCTGAACAGCTATCTCAAGTCTTCGACCTTTTTACCCAGGGCGATCAAACCGCTTCCCGGCGCTTTGGCGGCACAGGGATTGGTGCCACCCTCTCCAAGCGGATCGTCGAATGGATGGGGGGGCGGATTTGGGTGGACAGCCAGATGGGGGCCGGTACGTTATTCCACTTCACCGTCCGGCTACCGCGATCCCAACCAGCAGAGAGAGACGCTCACGAAACCCGAGAGCCCCTCCCGCTGGCTAACCAGGCGGTCAGCGAGATCCTGGAGACGTTCGATGCCGAAGCGATCCGGCGGCTTCTGACCGAGTTATTGGCCGCCCTGAATGAGCTTAACCCGGATGCCGCCGAACCGATCCTGGCCGGCTTGGTCGGCCATATGGCCAAGAGCCACCTGGTGCCCCTCCAGAACTGTCTGGAAGCCTTTGATTTCGCGAGGGCAAGGCAACAGGCCATAGCCCTGGCGGATCATTTTCACCTGAACCTGGAGTGACGGGTCATGTCCAAGAAAATCCTGGTCGTCGACGATGAGCCCAACAATCTTCAGTTGATTCGCCAAGTCCTGCGAAACCATTACCAGCTACTCTTCGCCACCACGGGCGAGAAGGCCCTGGAGGCCGCCACCCAGCACTGGCCCGATCTTGTACTCCTCGACATCATGATGCCAGGCATGGACGGCTACGAGGTCTGCAAACAACTCAAGGCCAACCCCGTCACGCGGGAGATTCCGGTTATTTTTGTAACCGCCATGAGCGAGGTGGAGAACGAGGCCGAGGGATTCGACGTGGGCGCGGTGGATTACATTCAAAAGCCCGTATCGGGCTCCATCCTGCTGAGAAGGGTTCAGACCCACCTGTCCCTGGTGCGGGTCAAGGAACTGGAGGACAGCCAGCGGAAGACCATCTACATGCTGGGGGAGGCGGGACACTATCACGATAACGATACGGGTCTCCACATCTGGCGCATGGCGGCCTACGCCGGTGCCATTGCGGCGGCAGCGGGCTGGCCCGAGCATCGGGTGGAACGGATTGAACTGGCTGCGGCCATGCACGATACCGGCAAAATTGGCATTCCGGATGTCATTCTCAAGGCACCTCGCCCGTTGACATCGGAAGAGTGGCGGATTATGAAGCAACACCCCGATATCGGCTTTGCCATTCTCAGCAAGAGTGATTCCCCGGTTTTTATCATGGCGGCCGAGATCGCCCTTTACCATCATGAAAAGTGGGATGGCAGTGGCTATCCTTCGGGTCTCTCGGGCAATGCCACCGCCGAATCGGCCCGGATGGTTGCCCTGGCGGATGTCTTCGACGCCTTGACCATGAAGCGTCCCTACAAGGATCCCTGGCCGGCCTCGGAGGCGCTGGCCGAGATTCGCAGGACGGCCGGCAGTCATTTTGAGCCGCGCCTAGTGGGAATATTCGTGGATATTTTCCCCCGGATCCTGAAAATCAAGGAGGAGTGGGACAAGAAGACACGGGGTTCCGTGTGATCTAAATCCGCTTAACTATTTTTGACTCGCGCACGCTCGACGATGGAATGCGTCAACCCCTTGAACACGGCGTCATGGATCGGTACCAGAGCATTCCAATAGAGGGTTCCGAGGATATTGGAAGGCTGAAAATAGCCCACGGCACTGATGCGGCTACGCTGCTCACCCAATGGGGTGAGTTCAAACTCCAAAAAACCCATTCCCGGCAACCGCATTTCCACCGCTAGGGTAAGCCGCCTGCCTGGTTCCACGGCATAGACACGATAGCAATCCAGGGTATCGCCCATCCGAATATCCTGCGGATGCGGGCGTCCACGGGTCATGCCTACCCCGCCGGCCGCCAAATCCATCAGACCGCGTAGCTGCCACAACCAGTTCTGGTAATACCATCCGCACCCGCCACCAATAGAGGTGACCTGAGTCCAGAGATTTTCAATCGGAACATCGGTCTCTTTGGTATATCCCAGTCGTTTCGAGAAGGCTCTGGAGTTCACCTGATAGCCATGAAAAGGAATGATGCCTTCAACCCAATGGGCTAGGGAAAAGCGATTGCGCTCCTGCATCAGGGCAATCTCCATGGCATCAATACAGTTTGCAAGTGGTAATGCGGTTAGGTGGTGAATGAAAGGCGCTTGCCCAGCCGTCTCGCCGACGGGATAACCCATTAATGCGATCATTTCAATCGGGATTGCAACGGCCATCAGCCACTGGGTCAAAAACTCTTCGGTGAGAACGGGGATGAGTTTTGACTGCCAGCACCACCCCTTCAGGGTAGTAAATGATCGCACCAGGGATTCCAGGGATGTGTTCTCGGGCCCCACCACGAGGAATGACTTGCCACCAAACAGATCCGGGTTTTCCATCACCCGTAACAGACACTCCATGAGGTCGTGCAACGCGATGGGACGCATTGCCGAGTACAGGCTTCTCCCAAGAAAGCTTAAATAATCATGCCGGTGGGCCAAAATCCGTACTATCTCGAATAATAGCGACTCTGCGCCCAAAATCGGTCCCACCCGCAAATCCGTCATGGTGGCGTCACCGAGAGACTCCAAAAAATTCACCGAGTCTTCCTGTCCCACCCTGGACAGAGGTTGGAGAAAAATGATATGTCGCACCCTGGTTTTTGCAGCGGCTGCCCTAAAATTTTGCTCCACCTGCCGGATTTGGTGGTCTGGGGCATGTCCCACGCCCGATACGGCGGTCAGGTAATACACCACATCCATGCCTTCCATGGCTTCGACCAGAGAACTGGGGTCAAGCGCGTCCGCGATGACCAGTTCGACATCACACCAGCTACAGGCCTCCATCGTCTCCAGACAGGGATCAGCAGCACGCACCCTATGTCCCAACGCTTGAAGACGCAACACCAGGTGCCTGCCAACATATTTGGTCGCACCAAAGACAAGGATTTTTTTACCCATAAGGCTGGCCAGCAATTGTGGAAAAATAGGTGAAATTTTTTACGAAAATATATATAATATGATTATATGCTGATAGTGTTTTATGCCTTCGCGACAGAATCCGCACCATGGGGGCAGCAGCGTCCATTCGGGGATCTACATCCTGCTGGTTTGCGGCCCCGTAGATCAAACTTGAAAGCAAGTATAGCTTCGCGTTGATTTATTAACCAAGGGTTCCTGTGTATGCTGCGTTTTCTGGGTGGAGAACGGGCGCTTTTACGGCGACTGTCAACACCTTCCCACTCCAACCTTCAGTTGCGTGACGGATCGAAGGTTGCCGTTGTGGGTGGCGGGCCGGCCGGCGCTTTTTTTAGCTATTTCTTGTTGAAGCTGGCTGCACGCCTTGATCTCAGGCTGGAGGTGGAGATTTTTGAACCTCGCTATTTCAACCACTTTGGTTCTGCCGGGTGCAATCACTGTGGCGGTGTCATTTCGGAATGGCTGGTTCAATTGCTCGCATTGGAGGGAATAAACCTTCCTCCCGACGTTGTACAGAGGGGTATTGATGCCTATATGCTGCACACCGACGTGGGTAGCGTTCGCATCGAGACACCGCTTCACGAAAAACGCATTGCCACCGTATATCGCGGGGGTGGCCCCGGAGGGTTGAAACAGGCCGATTGGAGGAGTTTCGACCAATTCTTGCTGGATCTTGCCATCAGCAAAGGCGTGCATGTCCGTCACGAATTGGTTAACGAGGTGAGTTGGCGTGATGGATATCCTCATATTACTTCCCCTGCGGGGTTAGGCAAGACCTATGACTTGCTGGTGTTGGCCAGCGGTGTCAATAGCCAGCTGCTTGAAAGAATAGAATCCTGCGGCTTCGGTTTCAGACGCCCTCGAACCGCTACGACCTTTATCAGTGAGTTTCACATCGGACAAGAGAAGATCCAGCAATCTCTCGGATCGGCCATGCATGTCTTTCTTTTGGATATACCTCGACTGAAATTTGCCGCGCTGATCCCGAAGATGGGTTTTGTGACGATGGTGCTGCTCGGCAAGAACATAGACGAGCGGCTGGTGCAGACGTTCTTGAACGCACCGGAAGTGAAAAGACTTCTCCCCCCCGGGGTCGAAGGTGATCGCCTGGCTTCCTGCCATTGTTTTCCCAACATCAATGTCGGGGGGGTCGGACAGCCCTTCGCGGATCGCCTGCTATGCATTGGTGACAGTGGTGTTGCCCGACTCTATAAGGACGGGGTTGGTAGCGCCTATCGCACCGCCAAGGCTGCGGCCAATGCGGCAATTCTCGGCGGCTTATCGACCAGTGACTTTCGTCGTCACTATTGGCCTGTATGCCGCAAAATTGCCATCGACAACACCATCGGCGCGATCGTATTCTGGGTCACCGGCATTTTCCAAAGCGTACGCTTTATGCGTCGCGCCATGATCCGCATGACCCTCGCAGAACAGGGTATGAAGCAGACGCATCGCTGTATGAGTACTACACTTTGGGATATGTTCTCCGGCAGCGCACCTTACCTGGAGATTTTCCTTAGATGCTTAACCCTTGGGTTTCTTGCGCGCCTGACGGGAAACTTGATGTGGGCATTGGTGTTTATTGCATATAAATCCATATTTTTAGGAAAAGGTCATGAGGATTGAATCGCTGGGTACAGGCAAAGTTTATGCGAACCGGGAATACTTATTTCAGGAAGGGGATGAGTGCGAAGATATATTTCTGATCCTGCGGGGTCGGTTGGAAGTCACCCAAGGTCAGGCAGGACGGGAAGAACGGATCGCGGAGCTTGAAAACGGCGATGTCTTCGGCAAAATGGCACTGTTCCAAAAGGGGGGGAAAATCCCTTTCACCGTGCGTGCCATCGGCGAGGCTCAGGTGTTGACTGTGAACAGTCTTACCCTGAAGCACTGGATCGGGGAAGACCCCCTATTCGCCTTGAACACGGTCAGAAAACTAAACCGAACGACCCAAACCTTAAGAAACGCCATGAAAATTAACGCACTGAAAAAAAATATCAATTTTCCCGCGAGCGGAAAAGTCTACGCCAACCACGAATGTATTTTTTGCGAGGGTGATGAATCCAAGAATATATTCCTCGTCCAGCGTGGTTCTCTGGAAGTCATTCAGGGCGAAGAAGGACAAGAGGAGCGAGTCGATATGCTCAAGGTCGGCGATATCTTCGGCGTCATGGCATATTGCCAAAAAAAGCAGAAGAGTTTTTTCGCAGTGCGCGCCATTGGCGAGGCCCAAGTTTTGGCTGTGGACAAACGCACACTCATCAGTTGGATCGAAGACGATCCCATGGTTGCCATGAACATAATAAAAAGACTGGGTCAGCGTGTCCGATATTTGGATCGCAAAATTTTTGACAGTTTGCCGTGGAAGCATTCGACCAAGCAAACTGTAGAACTGAAATCCCCTCCCATGGGCTTCACGTCCCATCACGTCCCATCACGTCCCACTGGCCCCGTAGTTTAATGTGGTTTAGGGAAGGTTGTCATGTATAACACCCTGGGTAAGGTTTATATTGATCGGGAGTGTGTCTTTCACGAGGGCGACAAAGGAACCTGCATGTATGTCATCCAGCGGGGTACCTTGGAGGTGATCCAAAAACGGGGCGGACAGGAGGTACGACTGGCGGTACTCAATGTGGGCGATGTTTTCGGTGAAATGGCGCTATTCGAGAAGGAGCGGAGATCTGCCACGGTGCGCGCTTTGGGTGAGGCACAAGTTCTCACGGTCGACAAACGTACTTTAATGCGCCAGATCAAGGAAGACCCGTTGGTCGCTCTAAACCTCATGGAGATACTCTGTCAGCGTATCCGTATATTGAGCCATGAACACTCCGCGCTCAAAACCCTCAGGTTTCACCGAAATGATGCCGCCCTCGCGAATAATGGCGAGTCCACACCTCAGATTCCAGTAGATTGATGAAATCTTCGCGATTGCCGAACTGCCATCACGCATGGGTATTTCACGGTTCTTTCATAAAGTCATAACAGGGGAATATCCATTGCGTCGAGACGACCGGGGTTTGCTTCCTAATCAATCTTCTCCTGATGCCTGGGTGATTCCACCCGTCTATGCGCAACCACGGGAGAAACTTGCCCCGTGCCGGGCTAGCTGTCCCTGTGGTATCGACATTCGAGGCTGGATCAACATCATCGCGCAACGCGAGAAAACCGGCATCGAACGTGACGAGGCGATCCACAAAGCCTGGTTGAAACTGGTGGAATTCAACCCCCTGCCAGCGGTGTTGGGGCGTGTCTGTCCTCACCCCTGCGAGGATGAGTGCAACCGCAAATCCAAGGAAGGCGCTGTTTCGATTCATACCATGGAACGATTCATCGGCGACTGGGCGCTCGAGCATCGATTCGCCCTCCCAGTGCTCGAAAACTCTCCCAAAGCCGAGTCGATTGGGATCATCGGCTCAGGCCCGGCGGGTCTTTCC
>JBAXSA010000051.1:0-13111 GCA_037130945.1 Pseudomonadota bacterium
GCGGCAGATCGCGGCCCATGTGCGGAACCGGCTCAAGGTCTACCAAGAGTGGGGGTTTGCGAACAAAGGCTCACGCGGACTCGGCATCAGTGCGCTGTTTGCCGGCGAGAGCGGAACCGGCAAGACCATGGCTGCCGAGGTGCTCGCCAACGAACTGCACTTGGACCTGTACCGTATCGACCTGTCTTCGGTCGTCAGCAAGTACATCGGCGAGACCGAGAAGAACCTGCGGCGGGTCTTCGATGTCGCCGAGGAAAGCGGTGCCATCCTGCTGTTCGACGAGGCCGACGCGTTGTTCGGCAAGCGCAGCGAGGTCAAGGACAGCCATGACCGCTACGCCAACATCGAAGTGAGCTATCTGCTGCAACGCATGGAGGCATATCGCGGCCTCGCCATCCTGACCACTAATCAGAAGGCGGCGCTGGACACGGCTTTTCAGCGACGGCTGCGCTTCGTCGTCCAGTTCTCCTTCCCGGACACGGCGGAGCGCGAGTCCATCTGGCGCGGCATATTCCCCGCCGCCACACCGACGCGGGGGCTGGACCACGCCAAGCTTGCCCGGCTCCATGTCGCCGGCGGCAACATCCGCAACATCGCGCTCAACGCCGCGTTTATCGCCGCCGAGTCCGCCGAACCGGTGGGCATGGCGCATCTGCTTCTAGCGGCGCACGGGGAATCTGCCAAGCGCGAGCGGCCTTTCACCGAGACCGAGACTAGGGGGTGGGTATGAACATGAAAGTCACGATACCATTGAATGATGGCAATAAACCGCCACAACTCGGCTTGGAAATCGTCCCGATTGGGATAGGAAGGGAGCGGTCATGAATAAAACAGCCGTTGCCCAACCAGCCAAAACAACAAGTTATACGCCATCTGCCAAAGCTGTGTTACAGCGCTACGCGTATCAAGCAGCCGGAAATGCAGATACCGCACCCACCACCAGCGTAGACAGCGTCCTTGCCAGCCCAGGCAAATCTCTGGAGCCGTCGTTACAGCAGGGCGCGGAGCAGCGTTTCGGCCACGAATTTTCGCGCATGCGAGTACATTCTGTTGCGTCCGCCGAGCAATCGCCAAGCTTGCCGAACTCACAGCGCCATACGAAAGATGAGGGGGAGAACGGATTGGTCGCGCTCCGGGAAAGCTATCGGGCTGGACAGCACAACGAGGTAACGCGAGTGGTGGACAGTCACAGGGGCGCAGTGGCGGGTTCGCCACTCTCACCTACACTGCAATCGACGATGTCGCGCCATTTCGGACGAAGTGTCTCCGACGTGCGCATCCACACGGACTCTTGGTCCGCCGCCGCCGCATCGGGTCTGGCCGCAAACGCATTCACCGTAGGACACGACATCTTCTTTAGCGCAGGGCAGTTCGCCCCCGAGAGTGCCGAAGGCAGGATGCGTCTAGCCCACGAGGTCGCACACACGATGCAACAGAGTGGAAGCGGAGACCATCCTGACCTTGACGCTTGAAAGTCTGCGTAATGATTTTGGTTTTCAGCGGATTGCCTTTTTACAATTCGAGCCGGACACCCGTACCCTGGAATGCCGCTATAGCTATCCCGCCGCATCGGCGGACGTGGAGCCCTTGCGGCTGGTACTCAACGAGGAACTGCCGGGGTTGTTGCAATGTCTGCGTCAACGGGCGCCGCGCAGCCAAATTGGCTCGACGGCCGCCGAGATCGAATTTTCGGAACGGTTTGGCAGTCCCACCATCGGTCTGGTGCCGGTGATTTCCAACCATCTGGTGATTGGCGTGGTGGTGATAGGCCGTGCGAGTGGACGCGCCATCGAACCCCAGGAACTGGGCGGGGTTGCCTTGGTGGTCAACGAACTCGGCGTCGCCCTCCAAAATGCCAAACTGTTTGATGCCATTCGCCATCGCGCCTACACCGACGGACTGACCGGGCTACTCAACCGGGGTACGCTCGATGAACGCCTAAAAAAGGCCTTTGAAGAAGCGCGTCAGGGTCTGCCGATGGCGATCTGTATGCTGGATATCGACTATTTTAAGCGTTTTAACGACGTCTGTGGCCATCTGGTGGGCGACAATGTCCTCAAATTGGTGGCTGCCCAAATCCGCAAGGCTTGCCGGCCCAACGATATTGTTGGTCGTTATGGTGGCGAGGAGTTTTTGGTGGTTCTGCAAGATCTGGCGCTCCCCTCCGCCCTGCAACTGGCCGAGCGGTTACGCCGGGAAATCGAACGGCTGGGCCAGATGCTGGCCGATCGCTTCCAGGGCCAAACCATCACCGTCAGCATTGGTGTCACCGCCTACAACGTGGGCCTCACCACGCCCCATGCCCTGATCGCCAAGGCCGACGCCGCGCTTTATAACGCCAAGAGAGACGGTCGAAACCGGGTGATGGCAGGCTGAAGGATGCCGGTTTTTGTTAAAAAATCGATAGCCATTCAGCATTGTTCCCAAGGCAGGCCGTGATAGCGCCATCCCCCCACACTGCTGCGGTGATGATGCTCATCCAGGTCTCCCTCGAACCCCTCATCCACATGAAAAATATTGCGCATCCCGGCGGTTATGAGCGTCCGTCCAGCCTCCAGGGATCGCTTGCCGCTACGGCAGATGAGAATGACTGGCGCACAGCCGTCCTCGAGGGAACACACCACGCCTCCCAGCATCACCTTGCGGACATCGACGGCAAAATGCGGATTCACATCCCAGTTGGGTTCGTCAATCCATGCCACATGAACCGCCCCCTTGGGATGGCCGACAAACAAAAACTCCATGGTGGATCGAATGTCGATCAGCACCGCCCGCGGGTCTTGCTCCAGCAGGGTATGGGATTCCTGGGGGGTCAGGGGTCTGGGATTTTGGTGGGACATATCAATACCTTGCTCGGACGGTCATCATCGAAATCGAAAAAGCCTAAATGTCAGACATCGCTAAAGGGCCGCTGGCCGGCATCAATCCTTGAGAACATTGGGATAAAGCACCGCCGCTAGACCCAAAAATTCCACAGCCCCCTTGCCCTTTGGCTCGAGTTCAAAGACCGCGAGTCCTTCGCTGAAGGAGCGGCGATAGACCGTGCGGAGCAGCAGCCGCGGCTTGATGAATTTGATCCCGGGCAAAGCCACCAGTGCGGCTGCCGTCTCGGTGGTTTCGCGCACCGCCTGATTGGTGTCGCCACGGTTGATAAACCCCATGATGGGTAATTTGCGATCCCCCCTTTCGGTCTCCACGAACTTGACAAATCGTTGCGCCGACCAGATGTCGGCTTGCGAGGGAGTCACCGGCACCACCATCCGGTCGGCCAGGCGGATGGCTTTACGAACCGCGTTCATGTCCGAGATGCCAATATCAATCAGGGTTTCAGAGGCCTTTTTAACCGCGTCCGAGTCCATCGCCTCTGATCCTCTGACAGCAAGGATCGGCTCATAATTTCCCTCGGATCGGACGCCGACGACATCCGTCAAGGTCGCTTGCGGGTCGGTATCGATCAAGCAAACGGGCAAATCGGCGTTTGTCAGCCAAACCGCTAGATTGAATGTGAGGGTGCTTTTCCCGGAGCCACCCTTGAGACTGCCAATAACCGTAATCATCAAAAATCCTCTGGTTGAAACCCCGCCCTTCAGGTTGGCAGTGTTAGTGCCGGTCTTTAGCACCCCAACGAGGCGTCAGGTCGTGGGGGATGGCGAGGTGATCGAGTACCCGCCCCACGACAAAATCCACTAGATCCTCCACCCGTTGGGGCCTGAAATAAAAGCCCGGATTGGCGGGCAGAATCACCGCCCCCATCCGTGTCAGCCGCAACATGTGTTCGAGGTGAATCTCTGAAAATGGCGTTTCCCGCACCACCAGAATCAATCGCCGGCGCTCCTTGAGTACCACGTCTGCGGCGCGTCCGATCAGGTCGTCGCACCCACCCGTCGCAATGGCGGCCAGGGTACCCGTGGTACAGGGACAAACCACCAGGGCTGCCAGGGGATGAGAGCCACTGGCCAGAGGCGCGGTCCAGTCCTTGCGACCGAACACCCGCAACTGTCCTGGCCGGATTTTGTAGCGCTCATTGAACCAAACCTCGGCGGCCTTGGGATGTGCGGGGATGTCGAAATCGGTCTCTAAGCGCAGCACCATCTGGCCCGCCTCGGAGATCATCAAATAAAGGGGCCGTCCTGTCTCGATCAGGCATTCCAGCAAACGCAACCCATAAACCGCTCCGGAGGCACCGGTCAAGGCGAGTGCCAGGGGGCTGGTGGAGGGGGTGACAAGGCCAGTCGACATGGGCAGAGTGTAGCAGAGCACCGTCCATTTGTGATCTGGCACGCCAGCGGGATAGCGAGCCCGGGGTTGTGTGCGCCTCGGTGTTCCCCATCCTCCGCTCGAATGGTAACCTGTTATTCTGGTAGCGCTCGATCTATTGGCCGGGCGAGGATTGAAACAAACGAACAAACGAACAAACGTCAACAACCTGATTTTATTAAGCGAGGTTGGTATGTCCAGAAAACATCCTGTTGTGGCCGTGACCGGTTCGTCCGGGGCTGGCACCACCACTGTCAAATGCGCCTTTGAGCACATCTTTTACCGTGACAAGGTCAAGGCCTGCGTGGTGGAGGGTGACAGTTACCACCGCTACGACCGGAAGGCCATGCGCGAAGCCGTGGCCAAATACAGCACAGAAGGCAAACATTTCAGCCATTTTGGTGCCGAGGCCAATCTCCTCGACGAATTGACAACGCTTTTCCGTGAGTACGGCGAATCCGGCTCTGGGAAAAAGCGCTTTTACCTTCATAGTCTCGATGAAGCCGCCACACATAACCAACGCCTGGGGACTCAACTTTCTCCGGGTGAATTCACCACATGGGAACCCATTGAAACGGACACCGATCTCCTGTTCTATGAAGGTCTCCACGGCGGGGTGGTCACCGATACCGTCGATGTCGCCCGGCATGTGGATTTGCTGATCGGTGTCGTTCCCATCGTCAATCTGGAATGGATTCAGAAGATTCACCGCGACAACGCCGAACGCGGCTATAGCCAGGAGGCCATTGTCGACACCATCCTGCGGCGCATGCCGGATTACATCCAGATCATCGCCCCGCAATTCTCTCGCACCGACATCAACTTCCAGCGGGTTTCAACCGTGGATACCTCCAATCCCTTCATCACCCGCGACATTCCCACGCCAGACGAGAGCTTTGTCATCATCCGCTTTCAGGATCCCACGAAATTCGGCATTGATTTTCCCTACCTGCTAGCCATGATCAGTGATTCCTTCATGTCGCGCCGCAATAATCTGGTGGTGCCAGGCGGCAAGATGGGATTCGCCATGGAAATCATCCTAACCCCCATCGTCGAACGGATGATGGAAATCCGGAAAGCCTAACGCCCGCTACCCGCCCCCCCACGCCCCAGGCGCGGGGGGGCACGGGCAACCCCTCAGAAAAACCGGCTGACGTTCATTTCCCGGCCTCTCGGTACCACCACCAAGCCCGATTCCGAGACATGGAAACGTTTCGCATCGGCCTCCCGGTCATACCCAATCCGGGTGTTGGGCTCGATGGTATTGTAGCGATCAACAATACAGCGTTTGAGTTTCACACCCTTGCGGATGATGGTGTAATCCATGATGACGCAATCCTCCAATTCCGCCCCTTCGTCGAGAAAAACCTCGCGTCGCACGATGCTGTTGCGGATGGACGCACCATTGATGACCGTACCGGAGCCGATGATGCTGTTCTTGATCTGCCCATCGATGATCTTCGCCACAGGGCCCTGATAGTTGCTGGAATGGATCCGCCATTTGGAATTGAAGACGTTGAAGCGCGGTTCCAGTCCCAAAACATCCATGTGCGCGGCATAGTAAGTATCCAGGGTACCCACATCGCGCCAATAATCCTGTTCTTCGTAAGCGTGGACGCCGGGAATGTGATTGTTGGAAAAGTCATAGGCGTAGAGCTGGTGGGTATCGAGAAGACGTGGCAGGACATGGCTCCCGAAGTCGTGCTCACCGCGCTCACGCGCTTGCACCAGAGCCTTCTTGAGTACCTCGGTCTTGAACAGATAGTTACCCATGCTGCCGTAGGCACGATCCGCCCGCCCCGGCATGGGTTCCGGGTGCTGGGGTTTTTCGACGAATCCCCGGATCCGGCCATCGCTATCCGCGTTGATGACGCCGAAGGACGAGGCCTGATCGAGCGGAACCGGCAACGCCGCGACCGTGACATCGGCGTTGCGTTCCAGGTGAAAATCCACCATCTGCCGAACATCCATGCGGTAGATATGATCGGCACCAAAGACCGCGACCAGATCGGGTGCCCGGCTGTCGATCAGGTTGATATTCTGGAAGATGGCATCTGCGGTGCCCTGAAACCAGGCCGGCCCTTCTCGCATCTGAGGTGGAACGACCGTGACAAATTGCCCCGCAATCAGGTCAGTGATGCCCCAGGCGCGGTTGACATGCTCGATGAGTGACTGGGATTTATACTGCACCAGCAGATAGATTGAGTAGATATGAGAATTGATCAGATTGCTGAGAACGAAGTCAACAATCCGGTAACGCGCTCCGAAAGGCACTGCGGGCTTGGAGCGATCCCCAGTCAGCGGATACAGGCGAGAGCCCTCGCCACCAGCGAGTACCATGGCCAGGATCGTGGGTATAGGCATTGTTCTCTCCTCTTGGGTTTTTAGGGGGGTATGTCAATATTTTTATGCGATCAAGCGTTGTGACCTTGTCAAGTCTGTCAGCGCGCCCCCGGATTTGCTACCCTGATCCCTTGTTTTTAGCCTCTCACCCGTTCTGGACATGACTAAATTCGCATTTATCACCGGTGGTGTGGTCTCTTCCCTGGGCAAGGGGATCGCGTCCGCATCCCTCGGTGCCCTTCTGGAAGCGCGCGGTCTCAGCGTCACGATGGTCAAGCTGGATCCCTATATTAACGTGGATCCCGGAACCATGAGTCCTTTTCAGCATGGTGAGGTATTCGTCACCGACGACGGCACCGAGACCGACCTCGATCTTGGCCATTATGAGCGATTCATTCGCACCACCATGGGCCGGAACAATAACTTTACCACCGGCCGGATTTACGACACGGTGATCCGCAAGGAGCGTCGTGGCGACTATCTGGGTAGCACCGTGCAGGTGATTCCCCATATCACCGATGAGATCAAGCGGTGTATCCGGTTGGGGACGGACGGGGTCGATGTTGCCCTGATCGAGATCGGCGGTACGGTCGGCGATATCGAGTCCCTGCCGTTTCTCGAGGCCATTCGCCAGATGCGCGTGGAGTTGGGCCACGAAAACACTATTTTTATCCATCTCACCCTGGTGCCCTATATCCGCACCGCCGGCGAGGTTAAAACCAAGCCCACCCAGCACTCGGTCAAGGAGCTGCGTTCCATCGGCATCCAGCCCGACATTCTGCTATGCCGAGCCGAACGCCCCCTGCCGGACAGCGAACGGCGCAAGATCGCGTTGTTTACCAATGTCCCCGAAAACGCCGTGATCTCGGCGGTGGACGCCGATCACATCTATCGCATCCCACTGTTGTTGCACGCCCAGGGTCTGGACGAGATCCTGGTGCGCCAGTTCCACCTGACGGCGCCCCCGGCGGCGCTAGATGAATGGCAGCGTGTCGTGGAGGGCCTGGAACAGCCCGAGCGCCAGGTGTGCATCGCGATGGTCGGCAAGTATATGGATCTGACGGAGGCTTATAAGTCCCTGATCGAATCCCTGGTGCATGCCGGGATTCAAACCCGCACCCGGGTAGAGATTCGCTTTGTCGATTCCGAACCCATTGGTGGCAGTCAAGGCTTTGAGGCCCTGGCCGGGGTGGATGCCATTCTGGTGCCGGGGGGATTTGGCGAACGCGGCGTGGAGGGCATGATCGCTACGGCGGGATTTGCCCGCACCCAGCGTATTCCTTATCTCGGCATCTGTCTGGGGATGCAGGTCGCGGTGATCGAATACGCCCGCCAGGTGGCCGGTCTTGAGGAGGCCCACAGCACCGAGTTTCAACCGGCGACGCCGCATCCCGTCATTGCCCTGATCACCGAATGGACTGACACTTCGGGCAAGGTCGAGCAGCGGCAAGCCGATTCCTACCTGGGGGGTAGCATGCGCCTGGGTGCCCAATCCTGCCGTCTGGGGCCCGGGAGTCTGGCGCGCAGTCTCTATGGCCAGGCGGTGATTCGCGAGCGCCACCGTCACCGCTACGAATTCAACAACCGCTACCTGGAAACCATGGAAAACGCTGGCCTGCGGGTGGCCGGCTGGTCAGCGGATGGCAAGCTCGTCGAGATCGTTGAAAATCCCGATCATCCCTGGTTTGTGGCCTGCCAGTTTCATCCCGAATTCACCTCCCGGCCGCGTGAAGGGCATCCCCTGTTCATCGGCTTTGTCGAAGCGGCCTGGGCCTACCAGCAACGGCGGGAAGAGGCGGGGAAATCGGGAAATAAGGGATGACGCAACCGGTAAAATTATGCCACTTCGAGGCCGGTGCCGGCCGTCCCCTGTTTCTCATTGCGGGGCCCTGCGTGATTGAATCCGAAGACCTGGTGATGCAGGTCGCCGAAGCGCTCCATGCCCTCACCCAGCGGCTCGGCATTCCCTTTATCTTCAAATCTTCCTTTGACAAGGCCAATCGCACCTCGCGGCATAGTTTCAGAGGGCTTGGACGGGAGACTGGGCTGCGCATTCTGGAACGGGTGCGCCGGGAGATTGGGGTGCCCGTCCTGACCGATGTTCACGAAGACACCCCGCTCGATGAAGTCGCGGCCGTCGTGGATGTGCTGCAAACCCCGGCGTTTCTCTGCCGGCAAACCAATTTTATCCAGGCAGTGGCGGCTTGTGGCAAGCCGGTCAATCTCAAGAAGGGCCAGTTCCTGGCACCCTGGGACATGCAATCGGTTCTGGACAAGGCTCGTGCTACGGGTAACCCCGCCCTGATGGTGTGCGAGCGCGGGGTCTCCTTTGGCTACAACAATCTGGTGGTGGACATGCGTTCGCTGGCCGTGATGCGGGAATTTGGCTGCCCCGTGGTGTTCGACGCCACCCATGCGGTACAGCTTCCGGGCGGCCAGGGCACGCAGTCCGGCGGCCAGCGCCAGTTTGTGCCGGTGCTGGCCCGGGCCGCCGTGGCGGCGGGGGTGGATGGGCTCTTTATAGAAACCCACCCGGATCCGGATCAGGCGCTCAGTGACGGCCCCAACTCCTGGCCGCTGGATGGCATGGAGGCGTTGCTGCGATCACTAATGGCCATCGACCGGGTGGTAAAAGGCGTGAAATATGTGATGACTGGAGAAAATGATGTCTGAAATCGTCGATATTCGTGGCCGCGAGATCCTGGATTCGCGCGGCAATCCCACCCTGGAAGTGGATGTCGTCACCGGCGAGGGTGCCATTGGCCGGGCGGCGGTGCCCTCTGGAGCCTCGACGGGTTCCCGGGAGGCTCTGGAACTGCGTGACGGCGATCTTGCCCGCTATCGCGGCAAGGGGGTTTTACAAGCCATCGGCCATGTTAATGGCGAACTCCGGACGGCCTTATTGGGCACGGAAGTCAGCGACCAGTCCGCCCTGGATCGCCGGATGATCGCGCTGGATGGCACCGGCAACAAGGAGCGCCTGGGGGCCAACGCCATCCTCGGCATTTCGCTGGCGGCGGCCCATGCCGATGCCCAGGAACGCGGCCTGCCGCTCTATCAGGCCCTATCCACCGGCCCCTTCCGGTTGCCGGTGCCGATGATGAACATCATCAATGGCGGTGCCCACGCCAACAATAGCGTGGATTTGCAGGAATTCATGATCCTCCCGGTGGGCGCTCCCTCGATCCGCGAGGCGATTCGTTACGGTGCCGAGATCTTCCATGCCCTGCAAGGGGTACTCAAGGGACGTGGCCTGGCCACTGGGGTCGGCGATGAAGGCGGTTTCGCGCCGGATCTGCCCTCCAACGAGGCGGCCCTGGAGTTGATCCTGGAAGCCATCGCACAGGCGGGTTTTGTGGCGGGACAGGAGGTCTACCTAGGTCTGGACGTGGCGAGTTCCGAGTTTTATGACAATGGCCTCTATCACCTCAAATCCGAGGGCCGCCGGCTCACCGCCAAACAGTTCACCGATTATCTGGCCGATTGGGTGGATCGCTATCCGATCATCACCATCGAGGACGGCATGGCCGAAGGCGACTGGGCGGGCTGGAAGACCCTCACGAAACGTCTGGGCAATCGGGTGCAGTTAGTCGGTGATGACCTCTTCGTGACCGATACGGCCCTCTTAAAACGGGGCATCGATGAGGGGATTTGCAATGCCATTCTCATCAAGGTCAATCAGATCGGCACCCTCACCGAGACCCTGGCGGCCATTCAGATGGCCCAGGACGCGGGCTACGCCAGCATCGTCTCGCACCGTTCCGGGGAAACCGAGGACACTACGATTGCCGACCTGGCGGTGGGTGCCAACACCGGCCAGATCAAGACCGGTTCCCTGTCCCGTTCCGACCGGGTGGCCAAATACAACCAGTTGATGCGTATCGAGGATCAATTGGGCAGCGATGCGGTCTATGCCGGTCGTGGAGCGTTTCGCCATCTGTAGTCATAAAATCCTTCGTCATCCGGCTGGATCCTCGCGATGCCCTGGCTGATTCTGGCGTTGCTGGCGCTGCTCGGTGCCTTGCAATACCGGTTGTGGCTGGGCGAGGGAGGGCTGACCGATCTCGACGACCTCAAACACGAGGTCAAGGCGCAACGGGTCGAACTCGCCACGCTGCACGAGCGCAATGCCGCCCTGGAGGCGGAGGTAAAGGATCTCAAGAGTGGCCTCAGCGCCTTTGAGGAAAAGGCCCGTGCCGAACTCGGCATGATCAAGCAGGGGGAGATCTTCTATCAGGTCATCGAGGAACCCCCGGCCAAGGGGCGCACGCCGTGAAGACCCGCTGTTGGGGGGTGGTGCCGGCGGCCGGGGTGGGCCGGCGCATGGGTGTCGGGATTCCCAAGCAGTATTTGCCCCTCCTGGGACGCCCCCTGCTAGATCACAGTCTTGGCCGGTTGTTAAGTCATCCCCGCCTCGAACGTGTGGTCGTGGTGCTGGCTGAGGGTGATCCCTTTTGGCCGCGCTGCGAGTACGCCAAAGACCCGCGCATACTGACCGCGCCGGGTGGAGCCGAGCGTTGTCATTCGGTATTTAATGCTTTGCGGGTACTCACGCCGCTGGCCGCGCCTACGGACTGGGTGCTGGTTCACGACGCCGCCCGGCCTTGTCTGCGGCGATCAGACCTTGACCGGCTGATCACGGCCGTCGAGGCGGACGGCACGGGCGGTTTGCTGGCTGTGCCAGTGCAAGACACCCTAAAACAGGCGGATGGTGCCGGCCAGGTCATGGCCACCCTGTCCCGTGACGCGCTGTGGTATGCCCAGACCCCCCAGATGTTCCGCCTGGCGGATCTAAGCCAGGCCATCGGCCAGGCCCTGGCGGCCGGATACGCCCCAACCGACGAGGCCCAAGCGATGGAGGCGGTGGGATACCGCCCCCTCCTGGTCGAGGGACACGCCGGCAATCTTAAGATCACCCGTCCCGAAGACCTGGGCCTCGCGGCCTTTTTTTTATCTGGGGAATCCCCCGGATGACGATGCGGATCGGCCACGGTTTTGACGCGCATCGTTTTGCGCCTGACCGGCCGCTGGTGCTGGGAGGGGTCGCCATCCCCTTTGAACTGGGGCTCGCGGCGCACTCGGACGGCGATGTCGCGATCCACGCCCTTTGTGATGCCCTGCTGGGGGCCGTGGGCCTAAACGACATTGGCCACCACTTTCCCGACAGCAGCGACGAGTTCCGCAATATCGACAGCCGGATTTTATTACGGCGCGTCATGATGCAGCTCAACGCGGCGAGCTGGCGGGTCGGCAATGCCGATCTCACCCTGATCGCACAAGCGCCGCGTCTCGCCCCGCACCTCCCGGCCATGCGCCAGCGGCTCGCCGAAGATCTGGCGGTGGCCCCGGATCAGGTCAACTTAAAAGCCACCACCACCGAGGGCATGGGGTTCACGGGCCGCCGCGAAGGCATTGCCTGTCATGCGGTGGTGCTGTTGTTGTATGGGGAGGAGATGACATGATGAAAAGCGTCGAATTATTCGCGGGCGCTGGCGGATTGGCGATGGGTGTTGGCCTGGCTGGCTTTGAACCGTTCGTCGTGGTTGAACGGGATCGGTGGGCGTGCGATACCATTCGCGAGAACCGCGACCGTGGATATCCTCTTGTCAAGGCTTGGAACGTCCACGAGGGTGATGTTCGTGAGTTTGACTGGACGAACACCGGCGAGGATATCGATCTGGTAGCCGGTGGCCCGCCTTGCCAGCCATTTTCAATGGGTGGCAAGCATGGGGCATATGGTGACGAGCGCGACATGTTTCCGGCGACTGTGGAAATCGTGCGAAAGCTTCGGCCACGCGCCTTTCTTGTCGAGAACGTCAAGGGACTCACGCGTTCATCCTTCGCGAACTACTACCAATATATCCTTCTCCAGTTATCTTTTCCCGGAATCGTCAGGCATGGGCGAGAGACATGGCTAGACCATTTTCGCCGTTTGCAGCAAGAAAAGGCTTCGGGAAATGCGATTGGGAAGGATATTGCCTACAACGTCATTCCCACACTCGTGAATGCCGCCGATCATGGCATCCCGCAGCGGCGCGAGCGCGTGTTCATCGTGGGATTTCGATCCGACCTGGATGTCGAGTGGTCTTTCCCGCGCCCGACGCACGATCTTGACGCACTTTTGCACGATCAGTGGATCAGTGGCGCGTACTGGGAACGACATGACATTCGCGCCCCGCCAGTACCCGAGAAATTCATTCCCAAAATTCGCGGATTGTCGCAGGATCTATTCCCGCCCAACATGCTCCCATGGCGGACAACCCGAGATGCCATGGTTGGCTTGCCGGATCCCGAGGTACTGGCCGAGCAGGCCATTTCCGACCATCGTTTTCAACCAGGTGCGCGCACCTATCCAGGACACACGGGAAGTCCGCTTGACCTGCCCGCGAAGACCTTGAAGGCGGGGGATCATGGTGTTCCGGGTGGCGAGAACATGTTGGTGAGGGATGACGGATCCATTCGCTACTTTACCATCAGGGAGGCGGCAAGGTTACAGACCTTTCCGGATGGC
>JBAXSA010000052.1:0-13029 GCA_037130945.1 Pseudomonadota bacterium
CCCCAAGACCGTGTGGGCCAATGACATCATCGATCAGGTCAACCTCATCGCCCGGGCGATGCGCAATGCCCTGATTGTCAAGACCCCGGAACAGGCTCAGGAACAGTTGGCACGGATTGATCTAGCCAGAAAGGAGATTCTCGAGCGTGTGGAAAAATTGCAAAAGACCATCCATTCAGAGGAGGGGAAGGCTCTGCTCAAGGCGATGCTGGATGCCCGCAGCGCCTACGTGGTGAGCCAGGAACAGTTTATCAGCCTAATGAAGGGCGGTAAGAAGGAAGAAGCTACGGAAGAGCTGCTGAACAGGGGCCGCAAGCTGCAACAGGCGTATATCGATGCCGTCAATAAACTGGTTGAATATCAAACCGCCCTGGTCACCAAGTCGGGCGAGGTTGCCGACAGGGCCGTCGATACGGCCGAGAGAAACTTGCTCATCCTGGCCATCTTGGCCCTGATCTTTGCCTCCGGCATAGGATTCTGGCTGACGATTGGCATCACCCGCCCGATTGGCCGGGCGGTGACCGTCGCCGGACAGATTGCCCAAGGCGATCTGTCCGCCCAGATCGATGCCACCAGCCAGGACGAAACCGGCCATCTACTGGCAGCCATGAAGGCGGCCATTGCCGCCGTGAACGCCCTGGTAGCGGACGCCAACCGATTGTCCCGGGCGGCCGTGGAAGGCAAACTGGCCACCCGCGCCGATGCCAGTCAGCATCAGGGGGATTTCCGCAAGATCGTGCAAGGGGTGAACGACACCCTCGATGCCGTGATCGGCCCGCTCAATGTGGCCGCGAAGTATGTCGATGACATCTCCAAGGGCAATATTCCCGCCAGGATCACCGACACCTATAACGGCGACTTCAACACCCTCAAGAACAACCTCAATACCTGTATTGACGCTGTGAACGCGCTGGTGGCGGACGCCAACCTGCTGTCCCGGGCGGCCGTGGAGGGGCGGCTGGCGACACGGGCGGATGCTTCAAAACACCAGGGGGATTTCCGCAAGATCGTACAGGGGGTGAACGACACCCTGGATGCCGTCATCGGGCCGCTCAACGAGGTTCGCCGGGTGATGGCAGCCCTGGAAAACGGGGATCTGACGCAATCCATTACCCAGACTTATCAGGGCGATCTGGAAGCCTTTCGCCAGGCGGTCAACAACACCGTCGCCAAGCTCTCCGAGACGATTGGCCAGGTGCTAGAATCCACCGAACACCTCGGCAATGCGGTCGGGCAGATCAGCAGTACCGCCCAATCGTTGTCGCAGAGCGCCAGTCAGCAGGCGGCGAGTGTCGAAGAAACCACTTCCTCGATGGAAGAAATGACGGCCTCGATCAAGCAGAATACGGAGAACGCCAAGATTACCGATGGCATGGCCGGCAAGGCGGCTCAAGAGGCGGCGGAAGGCGGCAAGGCGGTCAAGGAAACCGTCTCGGCGATGAAGCAGATCGCTGGCAAGATCGGCATCATCGACGACATTGCCTATCAGACCAACTTGCTGGCGCTCAACGCGGCCATTGAGGCGGCGCGGGCCGGCGAGCATGGCAAGGGTTTTACGGTGGTGGCGGCCGAGGTGCGGAAACTCGCCGAACGCAGCCAGGTGGCGGCGCAGGAGATCAGCGGGCTGGCGAGCAGCAGTGTGAGTCTCGCCGAACGGGCGGGGCTTCTGCTGGACGGGATGGTGCCGAGCATTCGCAAGACCTCGGATCTGGTGCAGGAGATTGCCTCGGCGTCACAGGAGCAATCGCTGGGGGTGGGGCAGATCAATGGGGCGATGGGTCAACTGAATCAGGCGACCCAGCAAAATGCCTCGGCCTCCGAGGAGTTGGCGGCGACCGCCGAGGAACTGGGCGGCCAGGCCGATCAGTTGCAACAACTCATGGCCTTCTTCCGCCTCGAAGCCAGTAGCGGCCGTCGGCCGGCCGCCACCAAGGCCGCCACCCATACCTCCAGCCGCCCCGTCACGCGCATGGGAGGGGCAAGGCCCGCAGGTGGCCGGACGGGTAGCCGGCTGACGCCTATGTCCAAGCTCGATGAGAAGGACTTTGAACGCTTCTGATCAGGAGTAAGGATCATGGGTAAATTGGCAACTATCGCATCATCGGCATCCACCTCCAAGGCCTTGTCCGCCAAGGACACCCCCGTCGTGGATGACAACCAGCAACAGTTTTTGACCTTTTCGGTGGGGGGGGAGCTTTTCGCGGTCGGCATCCTCAATGTCAAGGAGATCATCGAATACGGAAACCTCACGCAGATTCCCATGATGCCGCCGTTTATTCGCGGGGTGATCAATCTGCGCGGCAGTGTGGTGCCGGTAGTCGATCTCGCGGCGCGTTTTGGCGGAACGCCGGCGGTGATTTCGCGCCGAACCTGCATTGTCATCATCGAAATCCGGGGAGAAGACGACGACCACGACATTGGTGTCGTGGTCGACGGGGTCAACGAGGTTCTGGAGATTCTCGCCAAGGATATCGAACCGCCGCCAGCCTTTGGCGCTAAAATTCGTACCGATTTCATCCGCGGCATGGGCAAAGTGGGGAGCCGCTTCGTGATCATTCTCAACATCGACAAGGTGCTTTCCATGAACGAGCTGACGCAACTGATGGGGGTTGCCAGCTCGGTCTGGGGTGGTCAGGAGCCAGGTATGGCAGCCCCCGGCACGGGATGATGTCCACCCTCTTGAAATCGTCTATTCTGGCCAGCGTCTGGGGTACCTCGGGAGACACGAGTGATAAAAATCCATAGTCTGAAAGCCCAATTGGCAGTCCTGATTGCAGCCGCCCTGCTGATGGCCATGATCCTCTCCGGGGTCGGCCTGAACGGCTTGCGCGGTACGGGCCAGGTGATCGAAGGTTACGGCATGGTTCAAATGCCGACGGTGTTGGCACTATCGGAAATGGACTCGTCATTGGGCTATTTGAATCTGCGTTTGCTGGAACCAGCCATCTGGGAAAACGACTATCAGGCCCAGGCCCATTTCAAGGGCCGTCTCGCTCTGGCCAAGGAAGAACACCATCATATGGAAATAGCCCGCAAGCAGTACGAGGCCCTTCCGCAGACCCCAGAAGAGGCCGTCATCTGGGAGAAGGCCGTGGCGCACTGGAGTGTCTTCGCGGGATCGGTGGATCGGCTTTTTGGCGTCATCGAACAGATGGTGGAGAACCAGGGCGAGGAAGGCCAGAAGGCATTCTTCAAACACTATTACGAGCTGATTGAAAAGGCACGCCCCGATGCGGAAGCGCTGCAAACACAGCTGGAAAGCCTCAATGACATTTATCGCAAGGTGTCTGCGGCGAGCTATGAACAGGGCAAGACGATTCAATCCAGTGGCACTCTCTGGATGACGCTGGCTGGTGTGACAGGCATCCTCGTGATGATCCTGATGGGTGGCTGGATCGCCCGCAGCATCCTGCGCCAGGTGGGGGGCGAACCGGCGGTCGTGGTGAAGGTTGCCAACAGTATCGCGATGGGAGATCTTGCAGCGAAGATTGGACTGCGGGACGGTGATACCACCAGCATCCTGGCGGCCATGCAGGGTGCCATATCCGCCCTCAACAGCCTGTCCACCGAGATGAACCGGATGTCCCAGCAGCATGATCTTGGGGAGATCGACACCCGGATCGACGGTGCCCAGTTCCAGGGTGCCTACCGCATCATGGCCGAGGGTATCAACGAGATGGTGTTTGGTCACATTGCCGTGAAAAAGAAGGCCATGGCCTGCGTCAGCGCGTTTGGCGAGGGCAACATCGATGCCCCGCTGGAACGCTTCCCCGGCAAGAAACGGTTTATCAACGACGCGATCGAACAGACCCGCGCCAACATCAAGGCGCTGATCGCCGATGCCGTGATGTTGTCCCAGGCGGCCGTGGAGGGGCGTCTGGCGATACGGGCCGATGCTTCAAAACACCAGGGGGATTTCCGCAAGATTGTGCAGGGGGTCAACGACACCCTGGATGCCGTCATCGGGCCGCTCAACGAGGTTCGCCGGGTGATGGAGGCCTTGGAACAGGGGGATTTGACGCAATCCATCACCCAGACCTACCAGGGCGATCTGGAGACCTTTCGTCAGGCCGCCAACAACACCGTCGCCAAGCTCTCCGAGACGATTGGCCAGGTGCTGGAATCCACCGAACACCTCGGTAATGCCGTCGGGCAGATCAGCAGCACCGCCCAATCCTTGTCACAGAGCGCCAGTGAGCAGGCGGCAAGTGTCGAACAGACGACCTCCTCGATGGAGGAGATGACGGCCTCGATCAAGCAGAACACCGAGAACGCCAAGGTCACCGATGGCATGGCCGGCAAGGCGGCAGAGGAGGCAGCGGAAGGCGGCCAGGCGGTCAAGGAAACCGTCTCGGCGATGAAGCAGATCGCCGGCAAGATCGGCATCATCGATGATATCGCCTATCAGACCAACTTGCTGGCACTCAACGCGGCCATCGAGGCGGCACGGGCCGGCGAGCATGGCAAGGGTTTTACGGTGGTGGCGGCAGAGGTTCGAAAACTCGCCGAGCGCAGCCAGGTGGCGGCGCAGGAGATCAGCGGGCTGGCGAGCAGCAGTGTGAGTCTCGCCGAACGGGCGGGGCTTCTGCTGGACGGGATGGTGCCGAGCATTCGCAAGACCTCGGATCTGGTGCAGGAGATTGCCTCGGCGTCACAGGAGCAATCGCTGGGGGTGGGGCAGATCAATGGGGCGATGGGTCAACTGAATCAGGCGACCCAGCAAAATGCCTCGGCCTCCGAGGAGTTGGCGGCGACCGCCGAGGAACTGGGCGGTCAGGCCGATCAGTTGCAACAGCTGATGGCCTTCTTTCACCTTGAAGCCCGCAGCGACCGCCGGTCGGCTGGCCACGAGGGATCCCTTCGTTCCGTTCAGCGGCCAGCACCGCGCGGACGATGGGGATAAGCCTTCGATGGGTACTATTAGCGAGATTACCGATACGGAGTTCCAGCAATTCCAGGCGTTGATTTTCAAGATTGCCGGGATCCACATCGACAGTGGCAAAAAGGCTCTGGTGGTGGGCCGCCTGGGCCGGCGGCTCGCGCACTTTGGGCTCGGCACCTTTGCCCAGTATTATCAGCTGCTGAAAAAAGGCGAGCCCCCGGAAGAACACCAGGTGATGGTGGATCTTTTGACCACCAACGAAACCTCGTTCTTCCGCGAGTCCAAGCATTTTGAGTTTTTACAAAAAGAGGTGTTGCCCCGCCGGTCGCGGGCCTCGACGTTCCGGATCTGGAGCGCTGCCTGTTCGAGCGGCGAGGAGCCCTATACCCTGGCGATGGTGCTGGCGGAATCCATGGGGACTACGCCCTGGGAGATTCAGGCCTCGGACATCAGCCTCACGGTTCTCGAAAAAGCCCAGCGCGCTCAATATCACCTGGATCGCGCCACCGGCATTCCGCTCGATCTGCTTCGCAAATACTGCCTGAAAGGCGTCAGGGATCAGGACGGAACCTTTATCATTTCCAACAGGTTGCGCGAACACATCGGCTTTCGCCAGATCAATCTCAATCTGCCCTTGCCGGAGATTGGCCAGTTTCACGTCATCTTCCTCCGCAATATTCTGATCTATTTCGACATGGAGACCAAACGCCGGATTGTCGCCAGCCTCCTCACCAAGTTGATGCCCGGCGGTTATTTTTTCATAGGCCATTCGGAGTCTTTGAATGGCATTTGCGATACAGTGACGAATATTCGTCCCACGGTCTATCAAAAACCATGAATAGCATGCCGGATCTCGACGCCATCCCGGGGGTTTTTCTCCACCCCGGCGAGATTCATTTTGGTCAAGCTCCCTTGCTGATTTCCACGTTGCTCGGCTCTTGTGTTGCCGTCACCCTGTGGCACCCCAAGCGCAAGATCGGCGGGATGTGCCATATCATGCTGCCGACCCGCGGCGGCTGGCTGGGCAAAACCCTGGATGGCCGGTATGCCGACGAGGCAATGGAATTATTGTTTCAATCGACGCTTCTGTGGGGTGCCCGCAGCACCGAGTTTCAGGCCAAGATGTTTGGGGGTGGCGACATGTTCAAGGGTCTCGGCAATAGCACCAACAGTGTTTCTCACCGCAATGTCGAAGCCACCCGGCAGGCCATCCTGGCGCGTGGCTATCAGCTGATGAGCGAGCATGTGAGAGGGGCGGGCCATCGCAAGCTGATCTTTGACCTCGATAGGGGCGACGTGTGGCTGCGTTTTCAGAAAGACCTGCCCACCCCGATGGTGATGGCGATGGCCTCCTGATGGCCAAGATCAAGGTACTGCTGGTGGATGATTCGGCGGTGGTTCGTCAGGTCAACCGGCAAACCCTGGAAAAAGATCCGGATATTGAGGTGATTGCTGCCGTTCAGGATCCGCTCTTCGCTATTGAACGCATGAAGCTGGTGTGGCCGGATGTGATTGTCACCGATATCGAAATGCCTCGCATGGATGGACTCACCTTCGTGAGAAAGATCATGGCGGAGCGCCCAACACCCTTCGTGATCTGTTCCTCATTGGCCGAGAGGGGGGCGGAGATCACTATGGAGGCACTGGCCGCCGGAGCGGTCGGGGTGATCACCAAGCCCAAGATCGGGGTCAAGGAATTCCTGCAAGATTCGGCATCCGGGTTGATTGGCGCGGTGAAGGACGCGGCCTGCGCCAACATGGGCAAGCTGATGAGCAGCCGTGCGGCGGCCCGCCCGGCACCCGCCATGCCACCGTCGGCGCTCCGGCCCAAGCTCTCCGTGGACGTGATTCTGCCAGCCCTGTCAGCGCGAGAAACCACGGCCATGACGATGACCACCGAGCGGATCGTGGCGATGGGCACCTCAACTGGCGGCACACAAGCCCTGGAAAGGGTATTGAGGCAGTTGCCGCAGGTCTCGCCTGGCATCGTGGTGGTGCAACACATGCCCGAAAAATTCACCGCCATGTTTGCCGATCGTCTAAATAACTTATGCGCCATCGAGATCCGGGAGGCCAAAAATGGCGACCGGGTACATTCCGGCTTGGCCCTGATTGCCCCTGGTGGCAAACACATGATGTTGAAACGGAGTGGTGCGCAATATCAGGTGGAGGTCATTGATGGCCCGCTGGTCAATCGCCATCGGCCTTCCGTGGATGTGTTGTTCCGCTCCGCCGCCCGCTCCGCCGGCCGTAACGCCTACGGCATCATCATGACCGGCATGGGTGACGATGGTGCCCGGGGTCTCAAGGAAATGCACGAGGCCGGTGCCTACACCGTCGCCCAGGACGAAGAATCCTGCGTCGTCTTCGGCATGCCGAAAGAGGCCATCAAGCTCGGTGGGGTGGATAAGATCGTTTCGCTAGATGCCATTCCTGGGATCATCCTGAGCGCGGCGCGTTCCTGATCTTTCTGTGGCAAAATAAGCCACACCCAGGGCCATGGCGAATAATAAACCGGCGATTGATCCGGATTGACAGACCCATGGCTGGTATAACTGCACCCAATCCACCCCCCCCCCTGTCAGGAGATTGAATGTCACATTCCACAGCCCATCACGGTGCCGCCATCGATCTACCCGACCTCATGGACAAGATTGGCGACGATTCGGATCTATTGCAGGAATTGCTGACGGCCTTTGTGGAGGATCATCAGAACGATGGCCAACGGTTGCGAGCGGCCATCGAGCAACGCAATCAGAGCAGCGGTCACATGCTGGCACACAGCCTGAAGGGGTTGGCGGGTAATCTGTCGGCCATGCGCCTGTTCGAGGTGACCCGGGAGGTGGATGATTTGATCCAGGCCGGGCGCTGGGAGGTCATCACGCCGGCGCTGGATCGTTTTGATGCCGAACTCGCCAGGGTGCTGCAGTTCATAGAAAAACAACGGGGTTTTTAACCTTAACCGGTTTTCAGGAGAGGCCAATGCGGGCGATGAGAGGCACAGCCGGATGGTTAAGCGGTATCCCGATGATCCTGAGCCTGATGATGGCCGGGATGGCGATGGGGGCGGCCTTGCCACCCCTGGTGGAGGGTCAGCCTTTGCCCTCTCTGGCTCCCATGCTGGAGCGCGTACTTCCCGCAGTGGTTAACATCTCCACCGAGACCACCCTGACGCAAGAAGAACATCCACTGCTCCGGGATCCTCTGTTCCGCTTCTTTTTTGACACACCAAGACCGCACCAACACCAGCAAAACAGCCTGGGATCGGGTGTCATTGTCGATGCCGCTCGTGGCTATATCCTCACCAATCAGCATGTAGTGGACAAGGCGGACAGCATCCAGGTGACCCTGCGCGATGGCCGGAGCTTGGCCGTCAAGCTGGTGGGTGCCGACCCGGAAACCGACGTGGCGGTACTCCAGGTGACCGCCGAACGCTTGACCGCTATTCCCATGGGCCGATCAGAGGCCTTGCGGGTCGGTGATTTCGTGGTCGCCATCGGCAGTCCGTTCGGACTGGGCCAAACCGTTACCTCCGGTATCGTCAGCGCCCTCGGCCGCAGTGGTCTGGGCATCGAGGGTTACGAGAACTTCATTCAAACCGACGCCTCCATCAACCCCGGCAACTCTGGGGGGCCTCTGGTCAACCTGCGCGGCGAGTTAGTGGGCATCAATACCGCCATTCTGGCCCCGAGTGGTGGCAATGTCGGCATTGGTTTCGCCATCCCTCTCCAGATGGTCTCCGCCATCATGGATCAGATCGTCACCCATGGTGCTGTCCACCGGGGCGTTTTGGGCGTGAATACGCAGGATGTGACCCCGGCGCTCGCGGGTGCCATGGGCATTGCCGTCGGCCAGGGTGCGGTCATCAACGAGGTGCAGCCCAATTCTCCCGCCGCCCGCTCCGGGCTGCTGGTGGGTGATGTGGTGGAGAGCATCAACGGCGTGACGATTCATTCCACTGTGGAGTTCCGCAACGCCATTGGCACCTTGCGGGTGGGGTCGCCCGTGACGCTGGAGATTCTCCGTCAAGGCCGGCACCTCGGCATTCGCAGCGAGGTGGCGGACCCACTGGCGAGTTACCTGCCCGGCGAGAAGGTTGATAGCCGTTTCAAGGGGACGCTTTTGGGAGATGTCAAGGATCGCTCGCATTTGGGTCAATTTGATGCTGTGGCGGTCGGCAAGGTCGAAGAGGGAAGCCCGGCCTGGCAATTGGGCTTGCGGGCCGGGGATGTGATTCTGGAGCTCAATGACCAGACCGTGGAGGGCATCAAGACTCTGGCGCGCCTTTCAAACAAGGCACGCCGGCAGTTTTTTCTGAAAATCCGGCGGGACAATCAGTTACTATTATTGTTACCAAATTACGGTTAACCGGATCATCAACCAGAGGATTTTTGATGAGAGTTCAAGGTGGTTTTTTTAGAGGACTCGGGGTATTTCTGGCAGCGATGCTGGGCATCGTGGCAGCACCTCGGGCATCAGATCAGAGTCGGGTGGAGGATGTCCAGACGCCGGCGATTCGATCCATGACCGATGCCGAACAGCAATCCACCGGTTGCGTCGTCAGTGCCGCCGCCACCATGGGTGCTACCCTGGCGGTTGGGCCGTCGGAGATCGTCATGCTGGTGGTGGGTGGACTCATTGTACCTTCGTCGTCCTCGGTGTTGTATCTCACCCTCATGGGCACCATGGCAAGCTTGTCCTGTGCTGCTGGTGCTACCATCACGCCGCTGGTCACGCGCCTCTGGCGGGAGTCCCAGCAAGATCCGGAGGCGGTGACGGATCAGACCGCCTCTGCCAAGGGTGTCGAAAAGCCCGCCGAGGAAGCGCAGAAAAATGACGATCAGGGCCTATCCGATTCGCTCAAACAGGGCATTGGCTGTGTCGCGGCGGGCACCGGTTCGGCGGCTTACGCGACCTTCGCGGGGGCCAATGAAACCCTGATGATTGCCGCTGGGGGTCTACTGGTACCCTCATCCGCATCAACGCTGTGGTTGGGTTTGATATCGACGTTGGTGGCCGGTACCTGCTCGCTGGGTGCGGCGGTAACGCCTGCCGTGTTGTGGGCCTATGAGCAAAAGGATAACATTGGTGCCAATCTGGCCTATCAGGTTGGTCTGCTCGCCGACGGCGTCACACGAGCGCCCACGGCGGTGGAAAACAATCCGCCACCCAGCAGTCCGGTGGTCATTGCGCCATCCTCCGGCACCGGGACGGAGTAGGAGCCATATCAGATCAAAATATCCGTGCTGGGAGGGGGGAAAATGCGTAGCGGTGTGAAATCGTTTTGGGGAATGTCGCTCGTCTTGTTGGCGTGCTTGATTGCCCGGCCAGGCTTTGCCAATGTTGAGATAACCGTGGAATCGTCGGCGGAAGCGGAGGTGTCGTCGGAGGAACGCGACAAGACCGATAGCACAAACGTACCGCCTCGGGAACAGACGGGGGAGATTGTCCCCATGTCTGATCCCGCCATTCAGGGTACTGCCTGTCTTGGCTTCGCCACCCTCTCGATGGCCACGGCCTACGCCATGGGCCCTGCGGAGTTGCTGATGCTGGCATCGGGCGCGATGCATGTGCCCACCAGTTCCTCGGTGTTATTCGTTCCCCTGTTCAGCATTCTCGGTGTGGGTTCCTGTGCCTTGGCGGCAACCGCGACACCCAGTGTGCGGTGGTTGATTAGCCAGTCCGATGAGATTGCTGGCCAGGCCGCTGCCTGGTTCAACTTTGGTCAGAATCCGGATGACGGCTCGCAAATCCCGACTGAAGATCAAACCGTCAAGCCCGATACCGGCAGGCGCCCTGTCTCACCGCCACCCGTTCGTCCGATGAACGAACCCGAAATTCAGAGTACAGGTTGCGTGGTGGGTGCGGCGTCAGCCTTTGGTGCGTCAATGGCGACCTCGCCCATGGAGGTCGCCATGCTATCGTCTGGCGCGACCATCATCGTTTCAAGTGCGCCCATGCTGGGCATGGGGCTGTTGGCCACCATCGTGGCCTCGGGTTGTGGTATCGGCAGCTTTGCAGCGGTGCCCATAGTGGCGTTCGTCAACAACTTCAATACCATCGGGGATGTCGTACTCAATACCCTCGGGCAGGGTGCCGCCTGGATTTTTGGGGGTTCGTCTGGCGACGCCACCAGGGTGCTGGAAAGTGACCATTCGCCCGTTAAAATGGCTGGAAGCGGTTCCGTTGCACGCTGATCGTGGTTCGCAAAAATCAGTGAGATGATGATGACAACAATCGGAAGATCTTTGGTATGGGTTCTGGTGGTTGCGCTGCTGGCATTTGCGGGAGGTTCGTCCGCACAACTCGGCGAGGATCCCACCGCCGGATCGGTTCAAGCGCCGGCAAGCCCTGTGGACACCCCCTTGAGTGACGGCGAGCAGCAGGCGTTGGGTTGCGTGGCGGGTGCGGGCGTCGGCTTGGCGGCTGCCGCCATGGCCGGATCGACGGAGGTCATGTTGCTGTGGGGCGGCGGGATGTTGATACCGTCGCGTGCTTCGACGCTGTGGCTGGCGTTGCTCGCTCAGATTGGCGTGTCGGGTTGCGCATTCGGAGCCATTATCACGCCAACGGTTCTGTGGACGGTCGATCAGTCGGACAACATCGCAGCCACAGTTGCCGAGATGTCCAGCAACCTGGGAGAACAGATCCTGAATACCTCGGTGTGGATGGGTACTGCGGCGATGTCCACGCTGGGCTGGCCATTCAGGGTCTCCTCCGTAACCCCCAAAGACCCCCCCATCTCCGCCCAGTGATCCGCCGGAAGGGGGGGCGTGAGCAATCCCCCCTCAACAGATCAGTTCTTGTCGCGATCCCCGGAGGCGCCATGCGATTTCAAGTAGGCCACCACCGCCTTGGCGGCATAGGGATTTTTGAAACCCTGGAATTTCATGTGAATCCCGGAACACATGCTCAAGGCTCTAATCTGGATTTTCCTACAGGGGAGTAGGGCGTGGGGGTCATTGATATACTTGAGAAGGTTTTCCTCAGTCCACACCAGACCCGAACTTCGGATCGAGGATGAATAATCATAATCGGGCAGGGTGCCGGCACGTCGGCCCACGACTTGATACAGGCTGGGCCCAATGTCGTTGACTGGTTCGTCAGCCGCATGACACTTCGCGCATTTCCGGCTGAAGAGTACCTTGCCCACGGCCACTTCGGCAGCGGCCATCTCAACCACAACCGCCTTGGCGTTCGGTTCTCCGCCGGCAGTACCGCCCCCTTTAGGATCCGCCGTAACACCCAGGGACGGCATGGCAACCCACACCACAGCGGCATAAAAAAGACGCAGTCTAGTCTTGATCGGCTGATCCATGATGTTTCTCCTGGAAATTTCCCGATGAACCCTAGTGATCAATTCGCTGCAGGAGATGGCTCCCCAGACGAACTGCCGCCATGGGTAGCGGTGGAACTGGTGGCGCTAGCCGGTTCCCGGGACATATACCGATTGGCCATCCAGCCGCCCAACAGCGCGCCAGTCCCCGCGATGAGGGCGTATAGCAGGTCGGCACGAGCTTCGGCATCCCGTAATCCGGTGGCTGCCGCGATTTGTTCGCCAAACACGGCACCTGCAGCCCTGGCCTCCTGCATGGCAGGTGTCACGGCTTCTACGAAGGGGGTCGTCATGACGCCGCCAACCAGTAGATCCGCGATAATCAAACCGCCAATCACGCCGGCGGAAACCATCAAGATGTGGCTGATGTCGCTGTTGTGTGATCTGGCACTGGATCGCTCATGGGCTGGTGGCGGTTCATTGCCCAGTGCCAAGAGGGGGAGCAGGGCGGCAATGACGACCAGGAAGATTTTCCGCATCGATATACTCCGTATTTTATCAAAGGTTGAGTCAGTCAAGGAGGGATTAGACAAGATATTGTCAGTGAGCCTACTGGCTGTCAAGCAAAAATAATTATATAAATACCAGGATGTTTTTTTGTGGAGAACCAGGAAACGAATGTCGTTTTCTATCTTAAAGGGTTTTTTGGGCTATTTAAAAATGCCGCATCAAATATTATAAAATGTTAATATTTAAGTATTTGTCTGATTTTTAATAGCATTTACTTCATTGACTTAGGTATCATTTGACGAGGGATAAAAGATGAAAAACGCGGAATTGAGGGTATTGCTCGTAGTGGCCGGACTGGCAC
>JBAXSA010000053.1:0-12541 GCA_037130945.1 Pseudomonadota bacterium
AGCCGGGTCTCAAACGGCGAGGTGCCGTAGCGATAGAGTACCCACACCGCACCCATCGCCACCAGCGATTGCCAGAGATACTTGTAGCGGGCGGATAAGCCCTTGGGATTCTTCATCACCAGCTTTTTGTAATCGTCATAGAAGCCGATCAGCCCAAACAGCAGGGTGACAATCAAAACCGTCCAGACATAACGATTGTCCCAGTCCGACCAAAGCGCCGTGGTCACGCCGATGGACATCAGGATCAGTGCCCCGCCCATGGTCGGTGTGCCGGATTTTGACAGATGACTTTTAGGGCCATCATTGCGCACCATCTGGCCAATCTGATGGGCGCTGAGACGGCGGATCATGGCGGGCCCCACCATAAAGGAGAAGGTCAACGCCGTCAGCACCCCCAGAATGGCCCGCAGGGTCAGATATTGAAAGACATGGAAGGCACCATGTAGGTGAATCGCCAGCCATTGGGTCAGAGACAGTAACAAACCAACCTCCTCAGATCACCATCAGTGCCTGCACCACCCGCTCCATGCGGGCACTGCGGGAACCCTTGATCAAAACGGCGACGTCGCCGTTTACTTCGACCCTCAGGGTCTCGATGAGTGCCTCGGGGGTGGCGAAATGACGCCCCCCCGGCCCGAAGGTGGCAACGCTCCCTGCGGCCAGCGATCCGGTGGCATACAGCCTGGCCAGACCGGCCGCGCGGGCCCGCTCCCCCAGGCTGCGATGCAGGGCCAGTCCGTCCGGCCCCAATTCGCCCAGATCTCCCAACACCAGCCAGGGCGTGCCGGGTGCCGCCGCCAAAACCGCGATGGCTGCGGCCAGCGAGTCCGGGTTGGCGTTGTAGCTGTCGTCCACCACCCAGGCACCATCGGCGCGGCGCTGAACATGGAGCCGTCCCGGCCCCGGTGACAACCCGGCCAGACCCGTGGCGACCGCCGTGGGTGCCACGCCCAGTGTCAGGGCCGCCGCCGCCGCCGCCAGGGCGTTGCGGACATTGTGAATCCCCGCCAGGGCCAGACGGATGTCGAGGACATTCCCCTGCCAGGGGATCTGAAAATGGCTGGCGAAACCCGCATCATCCCAGCGCAAATCCATCGCCACGGCCCGGATAGTAGCGGATTCATCCAGCCCAAAGGTCACGACCCGGCGCGACCCGGCCCGGGCCTGCCAGAGTGGCAGGAAGGGATCGTCGGCATTCAGAACAACCGTCCCCTCCTCAGGTACGGCGTCGATAATCTCGCCCTTGGCCGTAGCCACGCCCTCGAGACTGCCGAATCCTGCCAAATGGGCCCGGCCGGCCTGGGTGATGATCGCCAGATCCGGTCGGGCAAGCCCCGCCAGCAGGGCAATCTCGCCCGGATGATTGGCCCCCATCTCGACCACTGCGAAGGTCTCGTCCGCGAGTTCCAGCAGGGTCAGGGGGACGCCGATGTGGTTATTAAAATTGCCCTGGGTGGCGAGCGTCGAGCCTGCCTGCCGGAGAATCGCAGCGGTCATGGCCTTGACCGTGGTCTTGCCGTTACTACCGGTCAGACCTACCACCTGGCCCCGGAAGCGCTGACGCCAAAGGGCGGCGAGTGTTTGAAGTCCGGCCAGGGGCTCGGCCACCCGTACTTGGGGCAGTGGGTCATCGACCCGCCGCGACACCAGCGCCCCCACCGCACCCCGGGCCCTGGCCTGAGCCAAAAAGTCATGGCCATCGAAGGATTCTCCGCCCAGGGCTATAAACAGCGCCCCCGATAGCCACTGGCGGCTATCCGTAGAAACTCCGGTGAAGGCCGCATCCGCGCCATCGAGTGACCCGCCGAGCGCCTGGGCGGCCTGGGACAGCATCATCCGGATCATGCCAACACCCCTTCCCAGGCTCCAAGATTCCGCTGCACCTCGTCACGGTCACTGAAAGGCAAAACCCTATCCCCCACCGTCTGGGTCGTCTCGTGGCCCTTGCCGGCAATCAACAGGGCGTCGTCGGGCAGTGTCCAGGCAATCGCCTGGCCAATGGCCCGGGCACGATCCCGCTCCACCGCAACTCGATCATGCTGCTGAAAACCTGCGAGAATCTCCCGGATGATCAGATCCCCCGCCTCGTGACGCGGGTTGTCGTCGGTCAGGATCACCTGATCGGCGTGCATTTCGGCAATCCGGCCCATCAGCGGGCGTTTGCCGGTGTCGCGTTCACCCCCACAGCCCAATACCAGGATGATCCGGCCCCTGACATGATCGCGTAACGCCGTCAGAGCCTGCTCCAGGGCGTCCGGGGTATGGGCGTAATCGACTACCACCAGCGGCTGATCGCCACTGCCAAAGCATTCCATCCGTCCCGCGACGCCCCGTATCCGGGACAGCCGCTGCAAAGCCTCCGGGAGCGGCCAGCCGTGAGCTAGCAACACACACAGCACCGTCAGAAGATTGGCGGCGTTGAAGCGGCCAATCAGCCCGCTAGCCAACTCGCCAGACCCCACAGGGGTCTCGACCGCCAACCGCATGCCCCGGGCGGTGGGTTGAAAATCCATGCCCTCGACCCACAGTGGCGCGCCACTTGACCGGGCCTGGCCGGTCAGGCTATAGAGGGCGCATTGCACTAGGCGATTCCCGAGATGCCGCCACAGTGACTGTCCCAGTGCGTCATCGCCATTCAGCACCGCCCAGCGCAAGTCCGGACTCTCGAACAACCGGCGCTTGGCATTCGCATAACCCGCCATGTCGCCGTGATAATCCAGATGATCCCGGGACAGGTTCGTCAGCACCGCCGTATCAAACCGCACACCCGCCGTCCGATGCTGATCCAGGGCATGAGATGACACCTCCATCGCCACCCATCCGGCACCTTGCCGTACAAAATCAGCGAGCCTTGCCTGTAGGGCCGGGGAATCGGGTGTGGTACGGTCACTCGCTGTCAAATCTGGTAAAAACCCCGAGCCCAGCGTGCCCATGACGCCACAACGGGTCTCGGGAGCCAGGGCTTGGGCGAGGAATTGGGTAACACTGCTCTTGCCATTGGTACCGGTCACTCCAACCATCGTCAATATCTGACTCGGATCCCCCCAAAAACGCCCGGCCAGGATGCCGATTCGTTCCCTCAGCCGCGCCACCGCCCAAGCCGGTACCCCCAGGCTCAGGCTGGCGATGCGCCTGGCGGGCCAGGCACCGCTGGGTTCCGCCAAAACCGCCGCCGCGCCCCGCTGTATGGCTTCCGCAGCATGATCGAGACCATGCCCAGCGGCTCCCGGGAGCGCCAAAAACAGACCACCGGCGACCATCCGCCGGCTATCCAGGGCCATGCCCATCACCACCTGATCAAGGGTCGCAGCTCCCTCGACGACATCTGCCAGCAGTTCCCCCAAGCGCCATGTTTTCACGGGCCTCATCAAGGCTTCCCCCCGCCTGCCAATCGCAAGCCGACGGCGTCCGGGCGATCCGGCGGGATATTCAAAAGCCGCACCGCACCCGCCATCAACCTCCCAAATACCGGCGCAGCCACCAGACCCCCATAGTAGTCCCCTTCGGAGGGATCATCGATCAGCACCGCCATGACCAGGCGCGGATCACTGGCCGGCACCATCCCAACAAAGGCCGAGGTGTATTTTTTATCGGCATAGCCGCTGTGCCCCATGGATTTTTTGGCCGTGCCGGTCTTGCCGGCCACACGATAGCCATCCAGGGCGGCTTTCTGGGCTGTGCCGGTCGGCGACACCACGGTTTCCAGAATAGTTCGCAGGGACTTGGCGACCGCCGCGCTCATGACCCGTTCGCCGGCCGGAGCCTCCTCGACCTTGAGCAGGGAAACCGGCAGCAGGATCCCATCATTGGCAATCACGGAATAGGCCCGAGCCAGCTGGAGCAGATTGCTGCTCACCCCGTAACCAAACGAGATGGTGGCCTGTACAAAGGGATTCCAACTCTTGTAATGGGGCAGACTGCCCTGCGCCTCCTGCGGGAAATGGGTCTCCAGAGGAACACCAAAACCGACCCGGGACAATCCCTGCCAGACCACCTCGGGGAGCATCCCCAAAGAGATCTTGGTGATTCCGACATTGCTCGATTTGGTGATGACTCCGGTGACATCCGTGCGCCCATAATTATGGACATCTTTGATCGTATGGCCGCCCAGGCTCAGGGTGCCTGGGCTGGTCTCGATGGGAGTATCCGGACGCACGCGCCCAGCTTCGAGGGCAAAGGCCACGATGAAGGGTTTGATCGTCGAACCGGGCTCGAACACATCCGTCAGTGCCCGGTTGCGCAGCCGACCACCCTCGGCATCCCGTTTGGCATTGGGGTTGTAAGACGGCTGATTGACCAGCGCCAACACCTCGCCGGTGTGGACATCCAGGATCACCGCCGAACCCGCCTTGGCCTTGTGTTTTTGTACTGCGGCCTTGAGTTCCAGGTAGGTGAGAAATTGCAGCCGCTGGTCGATGCTCAACACCAATTCCCGGCCGGGTGCCGGTGCCTGGATGCTTTCCACCTCCTCGACAATGCGATCCTGACCGTCCTTGATGACGCGCTTGAGGCCGGGTTTACCCTCAAGCCAGCTGTTGTAGGTCAACTCCAGGCCCTCCTGGCCATCGTCATCGACATCGGTATAACCCACCACATGCGCTGACACCTCGCCAGCCGGATAAAACCGCCGGTACTCGCGCTGGAGGCCGGCTGCGGTAACACGCAGCGCGCCCTTGGCCTGGACGCGCCGGGGCTGGGTGGCCAGCCATTGGCGCACCTGTTCGGCCGAATCTGGATCCATCCGCCGCCGCAGGTATAAAAAATTCTTTTCGGCGTGGGTCTCCAGGGTTTTGGCCAGCTGACCCTTGTCACGCCCGATGATCTGAGCCAGCCGGGTCAGACTGGGCCCATCGGGATGAAAATGGCGGGGATTGACCCATAAGGATTCCACCGGGGTGCTAATGGCGAGGGGGTCGCCATGGCGGTCGGTGATGACACCCCGATGAGCCGGGATCTCGACCTCGCGTTGATAACGTAATTCACCCTGATCCTGCAGAAAATCGGTTTCCAACACCTGGCGGAAGATCAACTGGGCCAGCAACAACAGACTCAATATCACCAGCAGATAGAGCAGAACGCGGCGGCGCTGGGCATAATCGGGCTCCACCCACTTGCGATTGGGGCGGCGGCGACTGGAGGCTCGTGGATGGGTGGGGTGGGTCATCTCGGACATCTCGGTTATGGGCGCAAGATGCGCACCTCGTGGCCCACGGCCAAATGCATCTCCAGCCGCGCCCGGGCAGTCTCCTCGATTCTGGCGTGGGTGGCCAGCGCACTTTGTTCGAGCCGCAACCGCCCCCATTGGTCGTCGATTTGATCTCGCTCGCCGAGAAGTCCCTGAAGCTCGACGAAATTTTTCCGGGTCAAAAACTTGGTATACACCACGGCAATCGCCGAGATCGTCACGGCGATAAACAAGAGTGCCGAGAACCAAAATCCCAGGCGCCTCACGCAAGGCGCTCCGCGACCCGCAGAATGGCACTGCGGGCCCGAGGATTGGCGTCAATTTCCGGCACACCCGGCCGGATCGCACGGCCCAACAGCTTCAGCTGCATACCAGAAGGCCCGCCGGGTAACGGCACCCCTTTGGGAAACAGGGTACCCCGGGCCTCGGCCTTGAAAAAACGCTTGACGATACGATCCTCCAGAGAATGAAAGGCAATCACCGCCAGCCGCCCCCCCGCCGCTAGCGCCGCCAGGGCTTGGGGCAGTACGGCGGTCAGTTCGTCCAGCTCGCGGTTGAGATGGATGCGGATAGCCTGAAAACAGCGGGTGGCGGGGTGCTGCCCCCGCTCGCGGGAAGGCTGGCAGGCAGCAATCGCCGCAGCCAGCTGGCGGGTGCTGGTCAGAGGGGTTTGATGGCGTAGACGATCCAGCCCCTGCGCAATCCGCCAGGCAAATCGCTCTTCACCGAATTCTTCAAATACTCGCGCCATATCCTTCACACTGACCGTTGCCAACCACTCCGCCGCCGATACCCCGGCACCCGGATCCATGCGCATGTCCAGGGGACCCTCCGCCATCAGGGCAAATCCCCGCCGGGGGTCATCCAGTTGCGGGGATGACACCCCCAGATCCAGCAAAATGCCGTTCACCCGGCCCTGCCAGCCACGTTCGACCAGGGTTCGCCCGAGTTCCGAGAAACTGCCCTGCCATCCCTCAACCCGTGAGTCCAGCGCCGCCAGTCGCCACGCCACGGCCATGGCCTCGGGATCCTTGTCACACACCAACAACCGGCCACGGCTGCCGAGCCGATCCAGGAGCCCCCGGCTGTGGCCGCCACGGCCAAAGGTACCATCCACATACCAGCCCTCCGGGGACACCGCCAAGGTCTCCAGGGCCTCCGCCAACAACACCGGCTGGTGAACCCGATCAGCCGTCATCAATCCCCCCATTTTTTTCCCACTTTCCCCCACCAGCGCCCATCATAGGCACCCCCGGCGAGCGGGTCAAGACAAAATGGATTGTAGAAACAGATAGTTAGCGATATTTTTCAGGGACGGGACAGGAATTGAAAATCGCTTTTAATGCAGTTAGATAGATAATTTTCCTGTTATTTTACATGAGGCATATTTCTCATCTTGTTAATATACATAAAGAATTTTTTTTAATAGCTCGTCTAAAATATAAAAATCATATAAATCATATTGTTGAAAATTTTAATCCCTACCGCCTATGGCACCCGGCGCGCACCGCCTTACAGGGTGTGGGTGGGACGGTCGGAACTCAGGGAGCCAGCCAGATAGCCTTCGATTTTGCTGCGGGTGGCACCACCGTCCTGATCGCTGAACTGCACACCGATTCCGGTGGCACGATTGCCCTCGGAGCCTGCGGGTGTAATCCAGATCACCTTGCCAGCCACTGGGATGCGTCCGGTGTCATCCATGAGGGTGAGCAGCATGAACACCTCGTCACCCAGTTGATATTGCTTGGTGGTGGGAATGAACAAGCCGCCGTTTTTGATGAAGGGCATGTAGGCGGCGTACAGGGCGTTTTTTTCCTTGATGGTGAGTGACAGAATGCCCTGGCGCCCTCCCATCCCCATCGTTGGCATTTTGGGATTCATCATCAGATCAATTCTGCTCCAAAGTTTTCAGGGGTCTGTCGGGCACAGCGGATCAACCAGGCTTCCAGCAGCAGCGGGGTATTCAAAGGGGCATCCCGCGCCGCACGCACTTCCATCAAGCCCAGCCAGAGACGACGGTAGCGTGCGGGCTCCCCGAGGGTGGCATCCACCGCCGCCTGGATAGTCCCTTTTAGGGCATCGGCCAGCCAGTAGCATAGGCCATCCGTAAGGCGGCCGAGATCCAGGTCTTTCCAGCGCTCGGCGACACGCACCGGATCGCGGTGTCCCGCCAATACCTCCCGGAATTCCTCGAGACAGCGAACCTGCTGTTCTGGCCAGTCGCTGTCGCGCAGCGACAAGGCCCGCAAGGGGGCACCACCGGCCAGGGCGAGCCAGCGTCCCGCAGCCGCCAGATCGCTGGGATCGGACAGATGAGTCGCCAGCCAGGCCTGGGCCAGCGGCTGGGGGGGAAGGGTAAAACTCAGGCGCTGGCAGCGGCTCTTTACGGTGGCCGGCAAGCCTCCCATGCGGGTAGCAATCAACAGCCACAGAACCCCCGGGATAGGTTCTTCCAGGGTTTTGAGCAGGGCGTTGGCGGCGGCGCGGTTAAGCCGGTCGGCGGGATCGAGAATCAGCACCCGCAACCGCCCTGGCAGAATGGTGAGCGCCACGCCATCAAGCAGATCGCGGATAGCATCGATCCGGATCTCGCCGGACTTGCTGTCGGCGTCAGGAACCACCCGCGTGAACTCCGGATGGGAACCCGCAGCCACCTGACGGCAATCCGGACAGGTACGGCAGCCCCTGCCGCCGGATTCCGGCACCCGGCATAGAAAAGATTGGGCCAAGGCCTCGGCGAAATCCCGCTTACCCACCCCCACCGGGCCATTCAAGAGATAGGCATGGGCCAAACGGCCTTGGTGCCGCGCGGCCTGTAGGCGTTCCCAGTGAGCTTGCTGCCAGGGATAGGGGGCGTCCATCATGACAGCCCTCGCAGAACTGGAAAAACCTCATCCATCGCCCCGGATAGCTGGGTTTGAACCCATGCCAGGTGGCCTCCCGCATCGATCACCCGAATCCGGCCCGGATCGCCCAGTGCCCGCTGCCGGTAGGCCTCCCGCACCCGTTCGAAGAAGGGCAGGGTTTCGGACTCGAAGCGATCCAGGGCATCTCCCCGCTGGCGCGCCCGGGCCAGCCCCTGACCAGGGTCAATATCCAGCAAAAAGGTCAAATCCGGTTGCAGATCACCTTGCAACCAGGTTTCAAGTGCCGCCACGCGGCTCGGAGCCAGACCGCGTCCGCCGCCCTGATAGGCAAAACTGGCGTCGGTGAAGCGATCACAAACCACCCAGGTACCCGCCGCCAGGGCCGGGAGAATCCGCTGGGCCAAATGCTCCGCCCGGGCGGCGAACATCAGCAGCAGTTCCGTCTCGCCGGTCATGGCCGTTTGACGGGCCAAGAGCAGAGCCCGCAGGGATTCGCCGAGCTGGGTGCCCCCCGGCTCCCGGGTGGTGATCACCGGGTATCCGGCGGCGCTCAGCCGCTCGACCACAAAGGCCGCAGCGGTGCTTTTGCCGGCTCCTTCGAGGCCTTCCAGGGTGATGAAACCGCCCCGGCCAGTTTGCCGTTCTGCAACCCGCGTGTTCATGGATGCACCCGGCCGGTTTGCAGTTGCACCCGGTTTTGTTTTTGGTTATAGCCTTGCTTTTGCGTGATCTCGTAGCGCCGCTCGGCCTTTTCGCCGGGTTTTACGCGGGTGAGATATTCCACGGTCTGAAAATCGTGCAGCTTGGGATTGAGTTCGCTGGTAAACACCACATCGCCCCCATAGGCGCGGCGGATCTCGACCTCGATCAGCCGGCCGGTGAAGTTATGGATGCGTTGACCCCACACCTGATGCTCATTCCAGCCGGCCACGCTGCTGTCCAGATCGAGCCGCATATCCCCCTCGCCCACCTTGCGGTAGAGATTGCCCTGGGTATAGCGCATCCAGAGTTCGTCCCGACGGGTGGCGAGGTGGCGCTCCTTAAAAACCACCTCGGGATCCTCGCCCAGATTGAGTTCCAGGTTATCGCCGATGGGCACATACTTGAGCGGTAGCACGGCCAGAAAACGCATACCCCCCGAAGGATTCTCGCGTAATGCCTGGAGACTGCCCTCGGGGAGCGGGGTGGCCCCGAGCCCGGAGGGTTTATCGTTTTTGGCCAGATAGAGCCGTACCAGTTGATCGCCGTATTCGGCCACCCGGTAACGGTACTGAACCGCCAGAGGCACACGCGGGGCGGCAAAACTCTTGAGCCGCTTGGCCCAGCCGTTGGGGATCGTCTCGGTACCCTCGATGGTATAGATAAAATACTCCGACAAACCCTGCTTCTCGATTTCCTTGGGTCTTTCCAGGGCGACAGCGGGTGCCGGGGGAGACATGGCCATGACCGAACCCATGGCCATTTCATCCTTTTCCATGACCTGCCGCAGGGCGCGTTTTTTCAACTCCTGACGCTGCGTCCGCTCCAGCCCTTCCAGTTGAGTCACCGGGATCCGGGCCAGCTGGGCAATCTTTTCGACCAGATGAATGGAACCTATCACCAGGCGCACCTGGGCATCCGGGTAGTCCTCGCCGGACTGGTTATCGACCCGCACAAACCCTTCAAGGCGCAGTGCGGTTTCATCAGGATTGGCCAGCGCGGTGTAATCGGCAGTCCAATGGATGCCGGAGATGAAGTAACCGATCTCGATCTTCGCGGTCAGGTCGGCCTGGCTCTCGACGTTCCAAAACAACATCTGGGGCTTGTCATGCGGGAAGGTGGTGTCTTGCAGCATCAGTTGGCCGCTGTGGTCGAGAAACCGGAGTTCCACCGAGGTCGGATCAATCAGGGTGTTGGCCCATGAAAATTGCAGCGGGTTCTGCCCCTTGGCAAACGCCAGAATCCGGGTCTCGCGCACCAGGGTGAGATCCTCGGCGTTATAGATGGTGAGCTGGACTTCTGTGCGTTCCGGCACCGAGGCGAGATCAATATTGCGGGCCGGTGCGTCTGGCACCAGACCCAGGAGAATCAGCAGAAAAACCCCGCGTAACATCAGGCTAGACATAAATCACCATTCGTTCTTGAGGATCAGATGCAGCCGCCCTACCAGAGGGCTGGCGGTATGCGCTGGCAGGATCAAACGGAATTGCAGGCGATCAGCGTCGCTTTTGTCGGCATCTGCGGTTCCCAGCGAGTGATCCTTGCCGAGTTGCCATTCCGGTTCGCGCGGCTTGTCACCCAATAATTCGCGGCGAATTGCCCGAACACTTTCGACAATCGAGAGTTCCGCCGGGGTGTCCTTAAAATTCTCGACCTCGAATTTCACCACCCAATCGTACTCATAAAGATTGCCCGCCAAGCGTTTTTTATCGTTGCGCTCCAGGGTGCGCTTGACCACGATGTCTCGCGCCAGTCCCAGCGACAGGGGCAGTTCTTCGTCCAGCGGTGTGAAGGCGGCACGATCCTCGCCGAGAAAGGCGCTGCCGCCCCGGCCATCTTCCTGGAAGATCCGCGCCTTGCCGGCCGGAAGCGCCGCCTGGCCCAAACCGTGGGCCGCATCGTTGAACAGCACATAGTGCATCGGCACATGGAGTTTTTTCTGGGCGGCATCCAGCCAGCCGTACTGCACCGGGTCGCAGGTGTAGGTTTTTTTCACGGGTACTGCGGCAAAACGGGCCGTCGCCACCTCCTTGGTTTCCTGGATCCCCACGGGACGTTGCCAACGCTCGCCAAACCCTGGCCACAGGCTGGCGAGGTCATAGGACTCATTGGCCAGATTGTCGAGTGCCATGAATTGGGTGACCGTCAAGCGGGATTCGTCGTGATTCGCCAGGGCGCGGTAGTGAAAGCGTTTTTCCAGCCCTTCCAGGCGATAGGCGATGCGGATTTTTACCGGCCCCGCCTCGGGGGCCGAAAGCCGCCATACCAAGGCATTTTCGTTGGGCGGATAGCTGACCGACAAGACCTCCACCCCCGAATCGGGTACCGCGCCCGGCACCACCCGGAAGATCACACTGGCGGGATCGATACGGGTATTAGCCCAGGCGAAGTTCACGGCGTTGGAGCCCTTTAGCAGGGGCAGCGTCCGTTCTTCCTCGACCAGTGTCGTCCGAGGATGGGTTAGCTGAATCTCGACCTTCTCGCGGACGGGCAGGCTGACCAACTGGGTACGCGCCAGCAATACGCCGGGCTCTACCCCGAGGATCACCCCAAGCCACCAGAACCGCCGGGCAACAACGCAAAACATGGCAACCACTCTCCGGGTCTCTTAACATCTGGGGGCATTATCGCCCCAGCCATCGGACTTTTTCCAGAAAGACCGCAAGATTTCACGCCAAGATTTCAAGACGGGCTTGATTGTCCTGGCGGCACCGGCAAAAATTCCGCCGTAACGCCCTCCCAACCGCAAGCGGCTCGACAGGACATACTCGATGACATCGCACCTCCCTTCCCCACGTCTCAGGCTGCGGCCAATGACCGGCGAAGACCTGGACGCGGTGCTGATCGTCGAGGGATCGGTCTATCCCTATCCCTGGAGCCGCAAGATCTTTGCCGATTGCCTGCACCACGGCTATTGCTGCTGGGTGTGGGACTTTGCGGGCGGTTTGGTGGGCTACGGCATCATGCAGGTGGCAGCGGGAGAATGCCAAATCCTCAACCTGACGATCACCTCCGCCTGGCAACGGCGCGGCCTGGGCCGAGCCATGATGACCCGGCTACTGCGCCTCGCCCGCCGTCATCGGGCCGAGATGGCATTTTTGGAGGTTCGGGCCTCGAACCGTCAGGCCATTGCCCTCTACCAGGCTCTGGGGTTTAACGAGATTGGCCAGCGCCGGGGCTATTACCCCACCCCGAAGGGGCGAGAAGATGCCCTGATGTTGGCCAAGGTTTTGTAAAAAAAATTACAAAAATGGTATCTATCCCGCTGCCCCATAGCGCGCCAGGATTGCCTGTAACAATGCCTGGCCGCTGGCGGTATATCCCAGTTCGGTGAAATGCACATGGTCGGGCCGTGCTAGCGGCGGCTTCATCAGCGTCCAGCGGTGATTGCCGCAAGACCCCGCCATCACAGCCGACCAATCCCAATAGAGCAGGTTTTTTTCCCGTGCGACCTGGCGTTGAGTCTGGCGAATCCGCGCCAGGTTGGGGTGTACCCGCCAGGCACAGCCGTTGGACGACAATCCGGGACACAGGGCACTGCCGGTCGTCCGGCTTGGCAGGGATTTTTGGGCGCAAGCGCCTGCACGTTCCTCCGCATCTGGCGGAGCAATCAGCAGGATCGCGGCCTGGGGAATCGCCCGGGTGAGAAAATCAACGGCATGACGCAAATCGGCCTGATAATCTTCCTGGGAAAAGCGGGCATCGAAGGCCTCGTTGGTGCCAAATTCGAGCAGAATCAATCGGTAATCCCGATGGTTCAACTGCTGTTTGAGACCTTCGGGATCCCAGT
>JBAXSA010000054.1:0-12528 GCA_037130945.1 Pseudomonadota bacterium
ACCTCGCGAAGAATGCTGAGGCCATCGAGATCCGGCAGCATCAGATCCAGCAGCAACAGATCCGGCGGTGTCCGCTGGATGCGCGCCAGCGCCGTGGCACCGTTGCCCTCGATCACCGCGTCAAAACCCTCTCGCGTCAGATAATCGGCCAGCACTTGCGCCAGATCCGGCTCATCCTCAACCAGCAGAATTTTCAGCTTGTCCATCTCATGTCTCCAGGTGTCTCCAGGGGCAGATGAATGCGAATACAGAGGCCGCCGAGCGTTGATTTGCTGGCGGTGATGGTGCCGCCGTGGCCTTGCACAAGGGTCTTGCAGATGGCCAGACCCAGGCCGGAGCCGCCGTGAAGACGGCTTCGCGAAGGCTCGGCGCGAAAAAATCGTTCGAACAGGCGCGGCATGGCGGGCCCCGGGGGAGCGGGTGGGGTGTCGTCAAATTGCAGGCACACCTGTCCGGCCTTCAGGGCCGCCGAGATTTTTACTCGGCCGCCGGGATGGGTATAGCGCAGGGTATTTTCCAAAAGGTTGGAAAATACCTGCTGCAGGCGGCCGGCATCGCCACGGATGCGCCAGCCCAGGCTGATGGCAAGTAACGACTCCGTGTCCAGAACCAGGCGGGCTATGGCAAGGCGCGGGCGAAATTCTTCCAGGCTGTCCTGCAAGAGCAGGAGTGGCCTGATCGATGTCAGCTCAAGATCGGCCTGCCCGCTGTCCCGATCCAGGGTTTGGCGCAGGTCATCCACCAGCTTGCTCATCTGCATCACGTGCTTTAGCAACCGGGCGAGGGTTTTTTCGTCGGCGGTTCGCACACCATCCTGAATAGCCTCGATTTCCGCGCGGAGTACGGCAATCGGGGTGCGCAACTCGTGAGAACTGTCGGAAACCCATTGCCGCCGGTATTCCTCGGTACGCGCCAGCATCTCGGCCATGGCATTGAAATCGCTGGCCAGCGCGCCCAATTCGTCAGCGCGATGCACCGGGATGCGTTCGGAAAACCGGCCCTCGGCAATCTGCCGGGCACCGGTCGCCAGCTCCCGGATGGGCCTTAAAAATTGGCGTGCCAGCAGCCAGGCGGCCGTCAGCGACAGCACCAGGGCGGCCAATCCGGCCAGCCACAGGATGCGCGTCTGTGTACTCAGAAAGGCCGTGCCATGCGCGCCTTCGATGGCTGGAGGTTGTAGGGTCAACCAGCCGACCGTCCGATCCTGAAAACGAATGGGACGGTTGGCCGAGTAACTGCTAGTTTGCAGGTTGCCAGCCATTACCTTGCCGGACAGGTCGCGGATGGAGAGCCGCGGCCTAATACCCAGTGGGTCGGGCGGGTGCGGTGGGGCATCCTCAAAACCAAAGGCGTGCGGACGGCCTTGAAAATCAGGGGGCGGCGGGCGGTTCCTGAAACCCGGTCGGGGTGGACGGCCCTCGAAGCCGGGCGGGCCGGGGAAATTCCCCTCTTCCGGAGCTTCCCCACCCCCCCCTCCTGGCGGTGGTGGCCGGCCGCCTGCCCGGGCCACGAGGTGATCCCATGAGTCGCCGCTTCCCTGCAAAAAATCCCAGTGGCCGTTTTTCGCATAGGTGGTCTCGATATTTTTTACCAGCCATTCCAGCCGGCCGATTTCTGTTTCGGCGACATAACGGCTAAAACCCTGTTGCAGATTCCAGCGTGTCAGACCGAGCAGCAAGAGGGCCATGCTGGCCGCCAGGGCGAAGGTGGCCAAAAACACCTGGCGCTGGATGGTGAGACGCATCACGGGGCTAGTATAGGTATGACGGGTGACTGACCGAGTACCACCGACCAGCCAGGAATGCCATGATCCCCCTGGTTGCCGAATCCCGTCAGGCCGGCCCGGATGTCCCGGCACCCGGCAACGCTCAACTTAAAACCGACCGGGCCATCCGTCTCGCTCAGATAACCCAGTGTTTCGGCGGCGATCTCACCACCGAACATCGGCAGACGATGCTGGCCGCGTTGTACCCAGAGAGCCCTCTGAGCGTCCCACTGGCGTTCGTAGTGGCTTTCGAGAGGGCCGCCCAGGGGATGCCGCAATATCTGGCGAAGACTCTGCCAGGGGGTGAGTGCTAGAAAACCGGTCGCGGGGGCATCGCGCCAGGTACAGGGCTTTTCGGTCAGCGGGGTGAGGCCAAAGGTCAGGGCAAAGGCGTCCAGCACCGGATCCGCCGGGCCGCTGCGCTGATGCACGGCGAATAACAGATCGGTGAGGTGGGCCTGGAGACGGGCCCCCTGGCTCGACACCAGGGTCGTCTCGCCGAGCAGTCCGAGTTGTACCGACAACGTCCAGTGGCCATCCTCGACCGCAAAACGCCATTCCCGGCCGGCGGTCAGGCAGAGTGACTGAGCCAGAGTGGCGTTAATTGCCGGATTTTCCAGAGCCTCGCCCAGTGCCGGATGGCCGTCCAGGACAAACCGCCCGTCGTCTTGCCGGTAACCCGCCAGATGGAAGGGCCGGGTGGGTGCGCCCAGCCAACCGCCTTGCTGAACCTGTAGATGCAGATGCGGCTGGGTGGAACGCCCCGAGTTACCGCAGCGCCCAATCGGCATGCCGGGTACCAGCCATTGTCCGGGCAGCACGTTGACGCTGCCTTGCCGGAGATGCGCGAGGAGGACGGCATCCTGGCCGCCCGGTAGGCTGATCAGTACATGGTTACCCCAGTTGTCCCGCAGATTGATCTCACCCGGCGGATTGTCGGGCAGATCGTGCCGGCAGGACATCACCGTTCCCCAGACCGGCGACAGGACGGGCAGATCAAAAGTATAAAAATCGGTGAGATTCCGGCCATCCCCTTGAAAACTCAGACCCTGCTCGACGCGAATAAAATCCAGGGCGTACCGCCAGGGGCCACGGTGGGTATGGGCACCCTCCATGGCTTGTGACACTTCCATGCGTCCGACAAAGGGCAAACGCAGGGCGATGCTGGTGCGGTCGATACCACGGGCTTTTTCCAGCCGCTGACGGCTCAGGCTGTCTTCCGGTTTGGCCGGAACCGGCAGCCAGAAACGTGACCAAAACAGGCTGAGATCTGGACGGAGCGCCGCACGGATCAGCCAGACCGCCAGCAGAAAAGGCACCGAGAGTGGCGGCAGGCCGAGTGGCCAGAGACTCCACAGGAGAGCGGCGGAAAAGGCCGTGGCGGCGATCACGCCGCCCGCGACAACCGCCAGGCCACGCGCCGTCGCGACCGTCTGGGTACCGAGGATGAGGGCCGTCAGGGCACCATTGAAGGCGGCCAACATCGGGAGTGTGGAATCCGCCGTCACCCCGCAGGCCGTCACCAGCCCCCAGGCCAGCCCCCCGCCCGCCAGAGCCAGAAAGCCGAGCGCCGGCGAGGCGAGTAGCACGGCGGCCAGTACCATCATGCCCGACAATGGGTTGGCGACATAAAACAGCGCTCCCAGCTTGGATAGTGCGCCGCTCAGGGCCGGATCCAGCCAGGCCGGGAACAGGAAGGCCGACGCAAAGCCGCGCGGGGGAATACCGAATGTCTTGGCGGCCGGCAGCAAAGTCCAGGCCGCGCACAGGAAGGGCGCCCCCAGCAGCGGCAAATTGCGGGCCTGTTGCAGCTTTGGGCCGAGTGCCGCGCTCAACAACACCACCAGCCCGCCCCCGAACAGCGCCAGGACGACCAGTCGGCCCTCGAGGGCGTAAAAGGCTCCCAGCACCAGACCGACATAGATGGCGTTCAGCACCTCCGCTTCGCCGGCCAGCGGCGGTAGACGCAGCAGGCTGCGTGCGCCGATGGCCGCCAGTCCCGCCGTCATACCCAAAAAACCGATGCCGGGATCGAGCCCTGTGGCACCGAGTACGAATGCCCCCACGACCGGCTCCGAGGCCAGAAACAGCGCGCCGTAGGCGGCCAGCAGGCGATTGACGAAACCCCGGATCTGCCACAGGGTGTTCATGTCAACCTCCCGCACGCAGCGGCGGGCGATGAGCCGACGGCCGGGCCGCCCGGAGCGGGATGAGATTGCCGGGGAGCCTGGCGATGTGGGCGGTATTGTCAGGTGTCTCCACAAAGGGTTGGCTGAGGTGGGCGGGCAGATGGTCATGGGCGCACAGGCTATCGAGATCCTCGGCACTACGAATGACGCTCACCGTCTGATCCTCGTGAATCATCACCACCGCTGGCCGGTACTCGATGAACTGTAGCCATTGGGTATTGTTGTAAGCGCCCACCGGCGAGATCACCAGTTGATCGCCGGGTACCAGTGGCGGCAGTTGTACCGCTGCGCGCACGACATCGATGTTCATGCACATCGGGCCATACAACACCGTTTCGCGCGGTTCGCCACGCGGGGCAGAGGCCAGACGCACGGCATGGTTGTACCAGAAGGCGGTAAACAGCAGATTGATGCCGGCATCGAGAATGGCCGCCGGGCAGCCATTCGGCAACTGTTTGCGACCCACCACCGAGGTGATCAGCACCTGCGCGTCGTCGATCACGGCGCGGCCGCTCTCAAAAATCAGCGCTGGCCGGTCGTCGCCCTGTTGCAGGCGATAGCTGGTGCCGTCGAGAAAGGCGTTGCAGATCGCCTCGGCGTATTCCTCAAGATCCGGTACCGCCTGTTCCGGCGGCAGATAGATGCCTTGCAGTGCGTTTCGCGAAGGCAGGCCGCCACCGATGTCGAGATAGTCGAGCCGGGTTTTGCCGTCGGCCTCGATTTCCCGCATCAGACCACACAGGGTCTTGACCTGAGCGGCATAGGCACGGGGTTCCAGGATGAAGGTGCCCATGTGGTTGTGCAACCCGGTCAGCGTCAGATATGGACTGGTTTTGACGGTGGCGATGGCCTCGCGGGCCTGTCCCGATTCGAGGTTGAAGCCAAAACGGCTCCAGGGTTCGCTAAACCCGGTGTCGAAGTTGATGCGCAGTGCCACCGGCACACGGATGCCCCGATTGCGGGCGATGTCTTCAATCGTCGCCAGTTCGTCGAAATGATCGACGTGCAGACGTGCTAACTCGGCGATGGCGCGTTCCAGAATCGGGCGCGGCTTGTGTGGGCCGTTGAACAGGATACGCTCGCCCGGCACACCGAGACGACGAGCTTTTTCATACTCGAAGCGCGACACCACCTCGGCCCAGGAACCTTCCTGGTGCAGCAGATTGCAGATTGCGCTGTTGTAGTTGGTTTTGTAAGACCAGCCGTGGATGGCGTTGACTCGCCGCCCGGCGAAGGCCTGGTGCAGACGCCGGATATTGGCGCGCAGGCGTTGTTCGGAGGTGACAAAGAGCGGCGAGCCGAAGCGTTCAACCAGCGTGGCCACCGGCACGCCATCGATGGCTTCCTGCGCCTCGGAGCGGAGCCTACGCTGGCCAAATTTATTGAGCTGGTTGAATTCCAGGGGCGTGATGCGGGGGGCTTCCCATTCGGTCGTATTCATGGAGGGATTCCTTCAAATTTTATTACGGGGGGATTAGGCCAGCAGACGCGGGCGGGCGGCCATTGGGCGGTTGCGTGGCAACGTCACGCCATTCAGGCTGACACTGACGATATCCTCCATCCGAACCAGCAACTCGCGGGCATGCCGGATAAACGTCACACCGGGACAGGGCGGGGCGAGCGATAGATCCTCGATGGCCACGCCCTGCATCATCGCCAGCAACGCCACCGGCAGGTTGCGGCCAACGCCGTGCGAGAGGTAGATCCAGGCCGGGAAACGCGGGTTGATCTCGATCAGGTGCAGCGTGCCCTCGGCATCGCGCAGCATCTCCAGCTCCAGCGGGCCCTGCCACTGGAGAACCCGCATCAGGCGTTCGCCAGCGGCCTCGAGGTCACTGTCGTCAATGGCCACGCCGGCCCAAGCCTTGCCTTTTTCGGTCAGCGCCTGTTTGCGCATCATCACCGAACCAATCAGGGCACCGCTGCCGTCGCCGAGCGCGGTGAGATTGACCTCCTCGCCCGTGACATGGGATTGCACCAGCACCGGGTAGCCCCAGCTGTTGGCGATTTGTCTGAAACGGCAGGCGGCTTCGGCGGCGTCATGTACTACATAGGCATCATAAAACACCCCCTTGACCACCAGGGGATAGCACCAGCCGCCTTCTTCTTCGCGGGTACAGCGTTCAAAGAAGCGCGCATCGCTGATTTGGCGCACTCGGGGCGTGGCCACACCGGCCTCAGCGCACAAGGCAGGCAGGCGATCCTTGTCGCGGCTGCGGAGTGCCGGGCGGCCCGGCAGCAGCATGTGTACCCCCCGCTTGGCGAGTACCGGCTGTAGGGCAATGAAGTTGGGCAACTCGGCATCCAGACTGGGAATAATCGCGTCGATGCGGTCGTGGCGCAGGATTTCATCCAGCCGTTCCATGAGCGCCTCACTGCCCGACGCCGGGTAGGGCAACAGATAGCCACCGTCACAGTCCTCGGGATGATAGAGACCCGCATCCAGTGTCTCGTAGCCGAACCCCACCACACGGCCACGAAAAGCGCTGGATTCGCTCAGACAGCGTGCGACCGCGCAACCTGGGCCGGGATTTTCCGGTTTGGCATTGATGCCGGTCACGGCGACCGTCCAGTGTGGCCAATGGCCTGGCTGATTGGGTTTGGTGCGGTGGATCATGGCAGATACCTTTTGAGTTGGCTAAAAAAGGCCTCGGTGCCCACGGCGACTACGGCGACATGCTGGGCATAGCGGGCGGCCAGCTGGCTGATCACCTCTTTTTCCGGCTTGCCCTCCTGCACCAGTTGCAGGGCCAGCTGCCCACTGGGGTTGACGCGGTAGCTACGGCCGGTTTTTGTATCAAAAACGTGGCCGTCGCCGCTCAACACCAGATCTTTCAGACGTTGCGGCGAAAAACCGTTGATGCCGCTCCCCTCGTTCGTATCGACACGGGTGGTGTGTGTCATTTCGTGACTCCTGCGTGGTGGGAGAATGTGTGAAGTGAAGTGAATTCTGGAAGAAGATCTAGCCTTCACGATGGAGAAATCTGGGAGAGATCTGGGAGGCCGCCTCACTCGGCCAGGGTCACAAACCCCAATTTCTGTACCCCGGCGCGTTGCGCGCTGGCCATAACCCGAGCCAGCTGGCCATAAGGCAAGGTGGCATCGGCGTGAATCTGGACGGTCAGATCGGGGCGCGTGGCCAACCGTTCCCGCAGTACCGCTTCCAGGGTGGTGGCCGCCACCACCTGCCGATCCAGGTAAATTACGCCCTGGGCGTCCAGCGTCAGATGTGCCAGCACCGGGGCTTCGGACGAATTCAGGGTCGCCGTGTGAGGGAGATTCACCGGTACGGCCTGCATCAGAATCGGTGCGGTAACGATGACCAGGATCAGCAACACCAGCATCACATCCACCAGGGGGGTGACGTTGATCTCGCTGAGGGTGGTGTGCGGATTTTCGTCATGCGGATTCATGGGTTGTCCCCATGTCATAGCGAGTTTTGACCGCGATGCGCAGGAAGTCGCTGGTGAATTCCTCCAGTTCCGCGCCCATCAGACGCACTCGGCGCACCCCAAAGTTGTAAGCCAATACCGCCGGGATGGCGGTGGCGATGCCGAGCGCGGTGGCGATCAGGGCCTCGCCGATGGGGCCCGCCACCACGTCCAGCCCCACCGAGCCGTGTTGACCGATCTGCTTGAGGGCGTGAAAGATGCCCCAAACCGTCCCGAAGAGTCCGACAAAGGGCGCGGTACTGCCGATACTGGCCAACCACAGCAAGCCCGCCTCCAGCCGATGTAATTCCCTGCGCATCTGGCTGCGCAGGCTGCGTTCCAGGACGTCGCGTTGCTCGCCGCTGTGTTGCAGATCACGATGGGTGGCGCTGGCGAGATCCCGCAAGGTAGCAAAACCATTGCGGGCCAAACGGGCCAGCGGGGATTCCAGGGAGCCCACCGCCTCTTCCGCCGCGCCAAGCCCTGGGGCGGCATAAAAGCACTGCATGAAGGCCCGGTGTGCGCGGGCCACGCGCCACTGTAGAAACAGCCGGCCCAGCAGCAAGGTCCAGGTAATCATCGACATCAACAGAAGAATCCCCAAGGTGGCTGCGACCACCGGCGAGGTGGTCAGTCCCATCCAGGCATTGAGCGTATCCAGTAACAGCATTTTAAAAAGGCTCCTGATCAGTCAAGCGGTCAATCGGCATGTCCTCAAAACCCAATATGGGCCCAGTGGATAGCGGATTGTGGCGCGTCGTGCCACCTTCTTGGCCCGAAGGCCACTATACTGCGCATGATCCCAAATCCCGATTCGGGATCGGACTAGACCCGACCGGAAAAAAACCACAGATGCCCCAAGAGCCCATATTTTTTGTCTTATTCCTGATCTTCGCAGGTGCTGCAGCGCTGGCATCGCTGGCCCTGTACGCCCACCAAGCGTTGCTGGTCGCCTATATTCTAGCCGGAGTCCTGTTTGGGCCTTCAGTCTTCGATTGGGTGGGAAACCCCGAACTCATCAAACAGGCGAGTCACGTTGGCATCGTTTTTTTGCTGTTTTTGCTGGGGCTGGATCTCGATCCCAAGGAGCTGGCCCGGGCGTTGCGTAAAACCACCCTGGTGACGATCCTCAGTGCCGGGCTGTTTACCCTGGCCGCCGGGGCGGTGGGGTATGCCTTTGGTTATGCTCTCCGGGATTGTCTGGTAATTGGTATCGCCAGTACCTTTTCCAGCACCATCATCGGCCTCAAGCTGTTGCCCACCACCGTGCTGCATCACCAGCGCACGGGGGAAGTCATGATCAGCATCCTGCTGCTCCAGGATCTGCTCGCCATCGCCGTGATTCTCCTGCTGCAAGACGGCCATGGTGACATGCGGATCGATATCCTGCTGCGCACTCTGGCCTTGCCGGCGCTGGCCGGCGGGGGCTGGCTGGTGGCAAAATTTCTGGTGTTGCCATTGATGGCGCGGTTTGACCGCATCCATGAGTACATCTTTCTCATGGCCATCGGCTGGTGTCTGGCCATGGCTCAATTGGCTGGGTGGGCCGGGTTATCCCACGAGGCCGGTGCCTTCCTGGCAGGGGTGCTGCTGGCCATGAATCCCATTGCCCTGTATGTGGTCGGTAGCCTAAAACCACTCCGGGATTTTTTCCTGATCCTGTTTTTTTTCAGCATCGGCGCGGGTTTTAAGCTTCCACAGCTGGCGTTGGTGTTGTGGCCGGCGCTCGGGATTGCCGCTGTATCAATCCTGGTCAAGCCCCCAGTGTATCGGGTGCTGCTGGGGTTTGCGGGAGAAACCCCGGGCCGCGCCCGGGAAGTGGGCTGGCGATTGGCCCAGATGAGTGAATTTGCCTTGTTGCTGGCGGTACTGGCCGAACATCGGGGGGTGATCGGCGATACCGTATCCGACCTGATTCAGCTTGCCACGGTGTTGAGTTTTATAATCTCCACCTACCTGGTGGTACTGCGGTTTCCATCCCCTATCGCAATTTCCGATCAGCTGCGCCAGGACTGAACGGTTTGGCAACTAGGCGATCTCCACCCCGGTGCGCTATCCTTGACGGCATGGATGATCCCAATCGCCCCCTCACAGACCCTGACCTCTCCGACGAGGATGTGCTGGATGCCATGCGCCATATCCCTGGCTATCTGGATATTACCGTCGAGGATTTCCGGATCCTTTACCGCCTGGCCCGGAATCATGCCCTGACCCGAACCTTCGCCCATGTCCGGGCCGGTCAGCTGATGCGCAGTGGGATCGTACCGGTTCGGCCCGGCGACAGGCTGGATCAGGCGGCCCGCACCATGGCCAATCAATGTCTGAAATCGATCCCGGTGATCGACGACCAGGGATGTGTCATGGGGATGCTGACGGAAAGCGATTACTTGCGTCGACTCGGTGCGGAAGGATTTTTGGAGTTGATGTTGCGACTCATTCTGGATCCGGTAGGACTGAGACAGTGTTGCCATGAGATGCCCGTCAACACCGCCATGACGGCCCCCGCGACAACCGTGCCGGAAGTGGCGGATTTTTCCGGGATTGTCGCGGCCTTCCGCCGGTGTCATGGGCGGAGCCTGCCCGTGGTGGATCGCGGGGGACAACTCAAAGGGCTTTTGATGCGCAAGGCGTTTGTCGCCGCCTGTCATCTCGGGCCCTGGGAAGAAACCGCCCCATGAGCCTGCGCAAATATTTCCGCAAGATGCGGGGCAGCACTCACGGTAGCCCACCGCGTGTTAGCCATTCAGAGATCCTGTGGTCCTGGATTGGTAGTTTTATCGGCATCTCCAGCGTCGCCTGGGTATCTATGGGATTTTTTCAGGGCACCGATCTGACACTGATGATTGGTTCCTATGGGGCCTCGGCGGTACTGGCCTATGGCGCGGTACGCAGCCCCCTGGCCCAGCCACGCAACCTGGTGGGGGGGCATATCGTCTCTGCCCTGATCGGCGTGGCCTGCTATAAACTGCTGCCGGGCGTCCCCTGGCTCGCGCAGGCCGGTGCCGTGTCCACGGCCATCGCGATGATGCACGCCACCCGTACCCTTCATCCGCCGGGTGGGGCCACCGCGCTCATCGCTGTGATTGGTTCGGAGGAGATCCATCGGATGGGGTGGCTCTATGTCTTGGTGCCCGCGACCCTGGGTCCCCTGATCCTGCTGGCCGTGGCATTGCTGGTGAACAATATTCCAGCGACCCGTCGCTATCCGGAGATATGGTTCTAACGCCGGAGGATTTTCACAATCTCTTCGAGTTCCATGCGAATCTGACGAATGACCTCCAGGTGGCGGGCATTGTCCTGTGGCTCCGCGTCGCGGGTCAGGCGCTGCCTGGCACCGCCGATGGTAAAGCCCTGCTCATAAAGAAGATTACGGATCGAGCGAATGGTCAGGACATCATGACGCTGATAATAGCGGCGGTTACCCCGACGCTTGACGGGTTTCAGCTGCGGAAATTCCTGCTCCCAATACCGCAGGACATGAGGTTTTACCCCACACAAGTCGCTGACTTCGCCGATGGTGAAATAGCGTTTGTTCGGGATGTCCGGCAGTTCAGCCGTCGGAACGCTAGCTTCCAGCATGGGTATCTACTCGCGATTTGAGTTTTTGGCCAGGCCGAAAAGTCACAACACGCCGGGCAGAGATGGGGATCTCTTCGCTGGTTTTGGGATTGCGTCCGGGACGCTGATTTTTCTCGCGAAGATCAAAATTGCCGAAGCCGGACAGCTTGACTTGCTGACCCGTTTCCAGGGCGCACTTGATCTCTTCAAAGAAGATCTCAACCAGATCCTTGGCTTCTCGCATATTGAGGCCGAGTTCCTGAAACAGGTGTTCGGCGATATTTGCCTTGGTCAACGCCATGTATCAATCTCTCAATCGGGCATTGAATTGTTTCAACAGAGCCGATACCAGTATCTGCACCGCGCCATCGACTTCGTTGTCCGTGAGGGTTTTGAAAGAATCCTGAAAAAACAAGCCGAAAGCCATGCTTCTTCGACCACTTTCTACCTTCGTGCCAGTATAAACATCGAACGGCAAAATGTCTCTCAAAAATTGTGGGGCCGAGGCCCAAACACACTGTTTTACGGCATCCCAACCAATGGCTTGATCCAGCACCAGGGCCAAGTCCCGGCGGATACCGGGAAATCGCGAGATCTCCCGAAACGTCGGCAAGGCCAGAGGGTGAATGGCCGTCAGAACCAGTTCGAAGAGAAAGAGATCCCCCGCCAATTCAAGTTGTTGGGCCAGCGCGGGATGTAACATGCCAAGCCAGCCCAGGGTTTGGCCGTCATGAACCAAACGGGCGGATTGACCGGGATGTAACGAGGGGTGGCGATCCGGCTGAAAACCCAGGCTTCCTGCCCTGAACAGGGGCCTCAGTAGTGCCTCGACATCCCCTCGCACATCGTAAAAATCCAGGGACTGCAAGGTTTCACCCCACTGTTCCGATACCCGGTGACCGCTCGCCAGGCCGGCCAGCATGGGCGTCTGATCGAGGGTGCCGCCGTGACGAAGAAACTGTAGACCAGACTCGAATAACCTCAGTTCCGCCTGTTGTCGGCTTTGATTGTGCCGGGCGACGCCGAGCAGCCCAGGCCATAGGCTCTCACGCAGGGTCGACAACTCTGGCGACAGGGGGTTAACGAGGGTCAGGCTGGGTTCGCGGCCAGAGAGCAGGCGTTGTGGCTCAGGTGAGACAAAACTATAGGTAATCACCTCCTGATAGCCCCGATCAACCAGGGTCGTCTTGGCCCGGTTCAGATCAAAACCGGATTCCGGGGCCGGGGCCAGCCTGACCCGCTGCGTGCCCTGAGCCTCGGGAATCTGTTGATAGCCATGCAAACGGGCGATCTCTTCAATGAGATCGACCGGATGCTCCAGGTCAAAACGCCAGCTCGGTGGTGTCACCCGCCAGGCCGTGCCATCAGAATCCGCCACCTGGCACCCGAGTTGCTCAAGAATTTCGCGACAGGTTGGGCCGGGCACCGGGGTTCCCAATAGCTGTTCCACCTGGCGAGGGTCGAGCGGTATGGCGGGGCGCCGGGGGAGATGATCGGCGTGGGTGATCTCCACCACAGGGCCTGGCACCCCCCCCGCGATGGCGAGCAGGAGATCCGTGGCCCGCTCCAAGGCCTGAACCTGTAG
>JBAXSA010000055.1:0-12237 GCA_037130945.1 Pseudomonadota bacterium
GCGATGGTAATAACCCCCTGCCGCCTGGCCCAGGCGGTGAGGGCGTCGACCTCTTCCAGTACCCCGAAAAAATTGGGTTGAGGAATCACCAGGGCGGCGATGCCCTGGCCATTGAAATCTTCCAGGCTGGCCGGATCGGTGTGGCCCCCGGCCGGATCGATGGGCAGCTCGATGAGTTCGATGCCCTGACCGCTGACCAGGGTGCGAACCACCTGGCGATAGTGGGGGTGAAGACTACGCGGCATCAACACCCGCCGCGCCCCCGAACGGCACAGCCGCACCGCCATCAGCACCGCCTCGGCGAGCGCCGAGGCACCGTCATACAACGAGGCGTTGGCGGCATCCAGGCCGGTCAGGGCCACCAGCATGGACTGGAACTCGTACAGCAGTTGCAGGGTGCCCTGGCTGGCCTCTGGCTGATAGGGGGTATAGGCGGTTAAAAACTCGCCACGGCTCGCGATCTGCCAGACTGCGGCGGGGATGTAGTGATCGTAGGCACCGGCCCCGATAAAACAGAGTGCCTCGCCATCCTGACGGGCCCGGTCGCGCATCCGCCGTGCCATTGCCATCTCGGAGGTGCCTGACGGGATCCCGGTTAATTCGCCACCCTGCAACCCGGACGGGATTTCATCGAACAGGGCCTCGATGGAGTCCGCGCCAATCACCGCCAACATCTCGCGGATGTCGGCCTCGGTGTGGGGAATGAAGGGCATGCGCTAATCCAGACCCGTCAGGTAGGTGTCGCCGTCCATGAGAGCTTGAAACTCGCCGGGGTTGACCAGGCGCACCCGGAACAGCCAACCGGCACCATACGGATCCTGATTGATCACCTCGGGACTCTCTGCAATCACCGGATTGACGGCCAGGATCTCGCCGCTGATGGGGCTGTAAATATCGGACGCAGCCTTGACCGATTCCACCAACGCGCACTCGCCACCCGCAGCCACGATGCGCCCGACGGCGGGCAGTTCGACAAACACCACGTCACCCAGAAGTTCCTGGGCGTGATCCGTGATACCCACGGAGATGGTGCCATCGCCGTTATCCAGCGCCCATTCGTGAGACTTGGCATAACGGCGGTCATCGGGAAGTAAACTCATGGGGGCTCCTCACAACAAGATGAAAAAGGTGAAAAAGGTGAAAAAGGTGCCAAAGGTGAAAACGGGTTATAGCGGGACGCGCACTTGCCCAAAACGGACGAAGGGGGGATCGACCCGGCGAACGGGTTGGCACCGGCCGCGTACCGCCACCTGTGCGGGTACCTGGACGGCAGAGTCGAGGCGGGCCAGGGCGATTGATCGATTCAGGGTGGGCGAAAAACCGCCGGAGGTGACGACGCCGATGGGATTCCCTCTGTCCTCTTCACCATACAGCAGTGCCCCGTCGCGCATCACCCCGGGGCCTTCCAGCATCACCCCGACCTGCTGCCAGGGAATCCCCGTAACCTGTTGAGCTTCCAGGGCCGCCCGGCCAGTAAACCGGCGTTCCTCGGGTGTCCAGGCGACAGTCCAGGCCAAACCGGACTCCAGCGGGGTATGGTCTTCGTCGAGGTCATGGCCATACAGCGCCAGACCTGCTTCAAGCCGCAGGGTGTCGCGGGCCCCCAGACCACAGGGCGTGACGCCTGCGGCTAACAAGCGCCGCCACAAGGCGGGAGCCTCGGCAGCGGGTAATAACACCTCCAGGCCGTCTTCGCCGGTGTAACCCGTGCGTCCGACCAGCCAATCCCCGGCATCGACCGCATGAAAAACGCGCAAGTGTGCGGCCTCCGCCCCGAGGACGGGTAGTAGCGGCAACGCCAGCCTCCGGGCCTCCGGGCCCTGAATGGCGAGTATCGCCAGATCGTTGCGGCGCTGAAGTTCGACCTGAAAGCCCTGGGCACGGGATGCCATCCAGTCCCAGTCTTTATCTGCCGTGGCGGCATTCACGACCAGGCGGTAACGCTGGGGGCCAAAGCCATAGACGATCAGATCATCGATCACGCCGCCCCGATCATTCAGCATACCGCTATAGAGCGCCTTGCCGGATTCGCCAAGACGCCCGACATCGTTGGCCAAGAGACGTTGTAAAAAGGGCAGAGCTTCGGGGCCTTCCACGTCCAGCGGTGCCATGTGGGATACGTCAAAGACCCCGGCGTGGCGCCGCACCGCATGGTGTTCGGCAACCTGCGAGCCGTAGTGTAACGGCATCTCCCAGCCCGCGAAGGGCACCAGCCGCGCTCCAGCCTGCCGGTGTTCGTCGATCAATGAGGTGTGTTGCAATGTCGCGTTCATCCAAGAAGGCTACCGTGTCTTGCGGGATTTTGAGTTCAACGTCTCATCCGGCCAAAACTTGCTGCCTTGCAGGGAAACCTGGGGAGCCAGGCCGTTTTCGGTGATCTGATAAATTTTTATGTCCGGCGGGATTTGCGCGGCGTCCCCGGCCTGGTCGCCAAACGTCCAGCCTTCCTGGATGAATCGTTCGAGGATGTCGCGCTGGGCCAAGATCAACACCAGCCTCTGATTCCTAAAACCGCCTTCTGCTTCGGCGGCCAAGCCCGCCATTTTCATGTAAGTATCCCGGCCGGTTTGGTTGTCGTGGACGAGACCCTCACCCGTGGCACCTTGATTCTTGAAGATGGCATAGCCGGCGGCCCGGGAGATTTCCTGCCGGCTACCGGGGGCTATCTGTGGCAATCTCCGCAAGGTTTGTGCCCGCATCGCCCGAATCTCGTTGCGCTGCCTTTGAGGAGGTTTGGAAACCAATAGGTAAGTTGGATCGGGGTGGGAGGGCTCGGCCCAGGCGGGCAGACCCCAGGTCAGGGCGGCCATGATCGCAAGAATGCTGCAAGACCAGCGAGTTGTCATCAAAAATCCTCTGGTTGAAACTCCAAGGCGGCGGGGTTTGCCAATCATATCCGATCCCTCCCGGCCTGGTTAGCCTTGGCACTTTATCTTGACTCAGGGATCCATTTTAGATCCATCAAACAGGATCACCACTCGCCGGCTGGCGGCCCGCTGATGGGCCTCGCTGGTGCCTGACGTAGTGGGGAAGGGACGGGTGTCGGCGTAGCCAGTGACTGATATCCTGTGGGGTGCAATGGCATATTCAATCAGGAATCGCGCCACCCGGCTGGCCCGGGCCGATGACAATTCCCAGTTCGAGGGGAACTGGAGGGTATGAACGGGTATATCGTCGGTATGGCCTTCGATACGAATGGCGTAGGGCAGGCGTACTACCAGCTCCGCGATACGGCCGAGCAGAAACAGGGCGCGGGGGGCTAGCTCGGCGCTACCCGATGCAAAGAGCAGATCCCCGGTCGCGATGAGTACCACCCCGGTGGAAACCTGCCGGACGCTCGCCAGGTATCGTAGGCCTTGATCGTTGATCTGGGCCTGGATTTCGCGGGTCAGCTTCGCATAATCGGCCATTTGGCTACCCGTGGTGACCTCGGTGGCACGATGGATACGCAGAGCCTCGGCCGCACGTTGGGCGCTCCAGGCATCCGTGGCGCGATGGGCATTCAGGGCTTTGGCAAGGGACTCCCTGATTTGCTCGGCCTTCTTGGCATCCAGCCGGGAGGCGGCATAAAGCACGATGAAGAAGGCCATCATGAGAACAACCAAGTCCGCGAAGGACATGAGCCAGGCATCCATGTCATCTTCGCTCCGACGGTGCCGCCGGAGGGATGGCCGGGTCTGGAGAGGGGACGCCTGGACTCGAGACGACACTAGGGGTTTGGGGACTGGCTCTGACGGCGTCGAAGGTGTTTCCATGCGATTCCTCTTAGGATTTGGATGGCTGGCCTACCCGCACATCTTTCCACTGACGGGCCGGAATGAAGGCCTTGAGCTGGTCGCGTACCATCCCTGGCGGGGTTTTCACGGCCACCAGGAGTACCCCTTCCATGATGACTTCCATCAGCAGCGTGTGTTCATCGACCCGCCGCTCCATCTTGATCGCGATAGGCAGGAACAGGAGGTTGGCAAGCAACACCCCATAGAACGTGGTGAGCATGGCCAGTCCCATGGCCGGCCCGATACCACTCATGTTGTCACCCAGGTTCTGAAAGAGATCAATCAAGCCAATCAGGGTACCCACCATGCCGAACGCCGGGGAGAACCGGGCCATGGTGCGGAACATGGCCGCCTCATTAAGCTCCGCCTCGCGGGCCTTCTCGATGGTGTTTTCGAGAATCTGACGCACCCGATCAAGGGGATAGCGATCCATCACCATGCGCACGGCGTCTTGCAGGAAAAAGTTCTCCTCCCCTTTGAGATCCTTCTCCAGATGGATGATGCCACCCACCAGCGCCCGTTCCGCCAGATAATGGATCGCATTGATGTAGTGGACTACCGGCAGGCTTTCGCGGCGAAGTACCTTGAGGAAGGTGCCCAGGGAACGTAGTACATCGCTCAGGGGATAGGAGATGAAGGTGGCGGCGGTCACCCCTCCCCACACGATCGCCAATCCCTCGGGCTGGAGGAACAGGGCAAAGTTGCCAGTCGCGCTATAAATCGCCCAGCTCAAAATGCCTAGCCCGCTGAAGACGCCAATGAGGGTGGCTATGTTCATCAAAAGTCCTTACTACGCACCAAATCAAATAACCAAGCAATTGGATAGGCTGGGTTCCGAGGCTTGTTTGATACAGGCAATCACCTGATCTTCCAGTAGCGAGACCCGGTTTTTGTCGACCTGTACGATGGACTTCATGGTGTCTGAAATAATGCCACGCATGCGTTCTGAAAAGACGCTGAGGATATATTCATTCACGGCGGGTTCCTGCTTCTTCAAAAGCAACGCCAAGTCATAGGGTTCCAAATTGCCAAGAACCTGGGCCAAGGTTTCCTTATCAACAAAGCGGACATCTCCCAGCCCGCTAATCTCATCGATGGTCTTGGAGGTGGGCTCGCTAAAATACGCGCTACCCCTGTCCTGAAGAAGTTTTTCGAGTTCCGTGCGACGGAACAACAAGAGGTCGGGGGGCACATCCTCCGCCGCCAGCTTCTGGAAAACGCTTTTCTCCTCGACGCCCAACCAACTTTTCACTTCGTTCAACTCGATTAGCTCGGTGTCGGTCTTTTGGAGACCCTCTTGGATCATTGGGCCCATGTTGCGGGTAAGATTTTGCGCATCGCCGACGACCTTGGCAGGATCGAAGCGCACAGTGGCCTGTTCGCCCGCACCGTCGATTGTGACCAGGTTCAGGTCGGCCATGCGCCGAAATAACAACTTCACCCGAAAGAGAGGCAAGGTGCTACAGGTGATGAGGGTATCGATACACTGCTTATAGGTCAGGCGATTGTTGCTGCTACTAGGGGTGCCAGAACCGCGGGGCCGGCCGCCGCCTTCGCCCAGTGAACGGGCCAGCAACTCCAGAATGGCGGAGAAGGCTATCAGAACGGAACTCGCTGTCGCCAGCGACGCCACTGTCTCGTTCATCTTTTTGATGCGTTCAACGGCGGTAATAATGATGGTTCGCAACAGCGGATTAGCCTGTTGCAGGAGTTTCCCCAATGCCTGCTTGTCCACCAGATAGGCTTCGGTATATTCGCTGGCCACTGCCGTGGCACTGCGCGGATCACCGAGAATGGACGCCATCTCACCAAAACAACGCCCCAATTCCGCCCTTTCAAGGACGATCTTTTGTCCGTCTCGCACCATCGAAAGTTCGACCTGTCCCGATTTGATGAAATAGGCCAGATGGCTAGTAGAACCCTCACGAAAGATCGTTTCTCCCTTGACGAAAGTCTTAATCATTGGCGCGACAATATCCTTGTCCTTGTCACGCGCTGGCAGAACTTTATTATCCATTATCTGACGAATTTTTCGAGGCGAATCCGTTGGAAATTCCGCAGCGGCCACCCAATTCTCCGACGTCATGATTGGCGTTGCAGTCGCGGACGCCGATGGTGGTACGGCGGGCAATGCGGCAGGTAGGGAAGATAGCTTGATCCGGGCGGTATCCACCACGGACGCCGAGGATGACACCGCAGGCGCGGCAGGTGACATAACTCGTTCAGTGGTCTGTGGTTTAGGCAAGGAAGTGCGGCTAGGCGATTTGATCCGGACGGTATCCCCCGTGTCTTCTTTTTTCTCGGATTGCGTCTCGTTGACAAAACGAAAATCCTGGTCACCAATCCGCAATACATCGTGGTGGTTGAGAATCTGCTTCGTAATCCGGGATTGATTGACGAAGGTGCCATTGGCGCTACGGAGATCTTCCACGAACCATTGATCGTCAAGATACACCAGGCGGGCATGCTTGCGACTGGCCGCCTGATCGTTGATGCAGATTTGGCACCCCGCATCTCGCCCTATGGTGACTGGCTGAGGCTGATTAGTCTCCAAGAGCCACTCCTGAGGTTGTCCACCGCTGGAATACGTCAGCATGGGAGTCGCACGGGCACGAATTTTTTCAATCTGGTAGACGTGGGTGAGTCCCTTGCCCTTGACAGGGTGAACGCCACGGGAAGCACCGACGACATGGGCGGCTACTTCGAGCCATATCTCCTCGGTGACTGTCACGGTGTCGGAATCGCCCATTCCGGCCATACGGGCGGCGACGTTCACGGTATTGCCCCAGATGTCGTACTGGTAGCGTTCCTGTCCCACGACACCGGCCACCACCGGGCCAACATGCACCCCAACTCGTGCGTTCCAACCCAATCCCATCTCGCGGATCGATGCGATCATTTCCAAACCGCAGCGAACGCTCCTGACGGTCGGATCCTGTAGGGGACGCAACAGATTGGCCGCAGCCATGAAAGCATCGCCAATGGTCTTGATTTTTTCCAGCCCATGCTGGCTGGCAACGACTTCGAGGCGCAAAAATAGAGCATCAAGCTGCGAGATCACTTCCTCTGGCTCGTGGGCATCACAGTAGGTGGTAAAATTAACGATATCGCAAAACAGTACGGCCACCTGGTCGTAACGTTTGGGGATGACCGTCCCGGAAAGGCGAACTTCCTCGGCGATGGAAACGGGTAGGAGCGTATCCAAAAGCTGGTGGGCCTGATTCTCGGCCTGTTCAGCACGGTACAGGGCGTCGCGTAGCGCCATTTGCATGGCGATGCGGGTACGCACAATGGTGGGGTCAAACGGTTTGTGGATGTAGTCGACCGCACCGTGCTGAAAAGCCTGTACCTCAAAAACCGCATCCGTCTTGCCCGTGAGGAAAATAATCGGGATATGGGCGGTGCCTGGGTTGGATTTCAGCCGTTTACACACCTCGTAGCCATCCATGCCGGGCATGACGATATCCAGCAGGATCAGATCCGGTTGGTCGGCACCGCTGGCCAGGGTCAGGGCACGCTCGCCGTTGGTCGCCGCCTTCACCCGGTAGTTCTCCTTGAGGAGAGCGGTGATGGTCTGGATGTTCTGCGGCGAATCGTCGACGACCAGGATGGTCTCCTGTCTGGACATCTTCTTAGCCTCCCTGGGTGGTGGTGTTCATTGCTACTGTTACACCCTCAATCCAATCGTCGTTTCGGCAAGGGGGGAGCGGGATACCGCCCCATTTTTATATTCCAGTACGCCCATGAACGCGGGTCGATGATCCCGGCGGGCGCGTGATCGAGTGCATCACGAATATCGTCTTCGGTTAAATACACCTGCAAGATCTTCATGTCCTCATGAGTCGCACGCGCCAACGCATAGGCAACGAAGCGAAACGTATCGGACAACGCCTCTGCCGGTTCCTCGAACCAAACAAGACGGCGTGCAAGCGCCTCCGTCTCGGGAGTCAGGGGGATAGCCTTCATTACGATAACCTCGGCTCAGGGTTGCCGGCGCGATATGGGGTGGAAATGACCGGTAGGCGATCAAGATCGACGACTCGCGTGGCGTTCACCAAACGATTCTTGATCGACCGTGGTAGGCGGTGCAGATTGCCGTCCTCGAAATAGGAGAGGGCTTTCAACGTGCTTTGCGGGTTGAACTGCGTCCCGTAAATCGCTCGCCCAGCGGCAATCGCGGTCGGCAAGTCGATTCTACCGTCGGTCAATAGGGCGTCGATGTCAATGTAGTCCTTCGCTTCGGCGCGCATCTGCACCACGGAAGCCTTCATTCCAGCAAGGTCTAGCAACGAAGCCACTTGCAGGCCGTTGTCCGGCGCGATATGAGGTGGCGACAAGCGAGGCAAGCCAGGCAGTCCAAAAAAGGACAACTTGACCATGCCCCCACGATCAATCATACAACTCAAGGTATTAGGCTCGCGCTGTGTGACGATTGCGCTGGCGAGAAAGGGAATGGCAGAAGCCAACCCCGCCGTATTGAGCGGCACATTGCCAAAAAAATCGAAGTCCACAGACTCACGGTGTCCGAGGTGCAAAGCAATAGCCGTGCCGCCGTAGAGTACGAACTCCACGGGTACGGCTGACAACTCGTCCCATAGGCGGCGCTGAGACGAAGGCAGGATGTCTAGGCGCGGGGTAAAGGAAGCCCTTTCGTTAAATAGCATCAGCTTTCTGTCTGTATGACCCGAAAACGCCGCACGGAAGCGAGTACCGCAGGAAAATCGTAAGCGTTGATCGCGGCAGTGATCTCCTCCAACTCGTCCGCCTTCAGCGCGGCCGATAGATTGGGCCGGATCTCAAGGAAATATTGAGGCAGTTCGGCGTCATCTTCGGACGCCATGCGTGCCAACCGATCCAAAATAGCCGCGATCTGGACGGGGTTGAGCGCTGGCGCAATGTCGGGGGGTAGTTTTTGGTGGGCGTCACGCACCGCGGCGACGGCCCCCATCAGCGCCGTCGAGAAGGCCACCAGGGGCGTGGCCAGGTCGTCCACCCCGCGTTCGATGGCGGTTTCCAGAAGTGCTGCCGCGTCGCCCAGCGGGGTGGCACCGAGATTTCCCGCGATTCCCTTGATCTGGTGGGCCGTTCGCCGGGCCTGGTCGCGGTCACCGCGATCCAGCGCCGCCGTGATTGCCGCCGCCGCCCCAGCCTGCTGCTCATCAAACTGTTGCCACAACGAACGATAGAGCGCGACATTCCCGGACAGCCGGCGTAGTGCATTCTCGACATCGAGTCCCGGGATGGCGGGTAGCGGCAACGCCTCGGCAGTCATGATGGGGGGCCTGGGCGGGGATAACGCCAGGGTGTCGTGGGCCGGTTTATGCCAGGGCTTGAGGGTGTTATAGAGAAAGGCGGGATCAATCGGCTTGCTGACATGGGCATTCATGCCCGCCGCCCGGCAGCGCTGCTGTTCCTCCACCATGGCGTGGGCGGTCATGGCAATGATTGGCAGGGTGTCGTGACATCGCTGCGCCCGCACGCACCGCGTAGCCTCGTAACCATCCATGACCGGCATCTGCAAATCCATCAATATGAGGTCGTAGCCGGGTGAGTCGCTGGCGTCCAGCTTTTCCAGCGCCTCCTGGCCGTTGTTGGCGACCGTGACCACCACCCCCCAGCTCTCCAATAGCTCGATGGCCACCAGCTGATTGATCTTGTTGTCTTCAGTCAGCAATACGCGCAGACCCGCGAGATCGAAGGCGTCGTCGTTGACCGGCGTCTCGACCGCCTGATCTAACGCCTTTTGTTCGGGCGCGAAAAGTGCGTTTAGACTTTCGACCAGCATGGCATGACTGACCGGTTTGACCAGAAAACCGTTGATACTGGCTAGGCGGGTCTTTGTGTTGATATCGTCACGGCTGAACGCGGTCACCATCATCACCAGTGGCGGTGGCTGGGTCAGCGTGGTATCGGCCTTGATTTGCTGGGCCGTGGCAATGCCATCTAGCTCCGGCATTTGCCAATCCATCAGCACCAAATCGTAGCGCTTTCCAGCGGCATCGGCCCGGCGCACTGCGGCAATCGCTTCCGCTCCCGAGGCAGCCAGGTCGATCTCGGCCACAAGGGTCTCCAACATACCGCGTAGCACCTTGCGGACGGAGTCATTGTCATCGGCAACCAATACTCGCAGAGCCGCGAGACAAGCATGCACCGCCTGCGGGGAACCCTCCTGGTCAATGTCGAACCAGGCGGAGAATGTAAAGGTACTACCACGACCCGGTTCGCTTTCGACCCCAATCCTGCCGCCCATCAATTCAACCAAATGCTTCGAAATGCTGAGCCCCAGTCCGGTTCCGCCATACTTCCGGGTCGTTGAACCGTCGGCCTGTGAAAATGCCTGGAACAACCGCTGGGTCTGCTCGCGGGTCATGCCGATGCCGGTATCGCGAATTGAAAACCGCAGATCGACTTTGTCGCTACGGCGCTCCAGAACCTCAACAGTGAAATGGATATCGCCCTGTTCGGTGAACTTGATCGCATTACCCAGCAAATTGGTCAAAACCTGACCCAGTCGCAAGGGGTCGCCGATGAGACTGCGGGGAACCGCCGGCGACAGATCAAACAACAATTCCAAACCCTTGTCGAAGGCTCTGTGGGCGATCATATTGGCGATATTGGTGGTGACTGCGTCCATCTTGAAGGGAATGCGCTCTATATCGAGCTTGCCGGCCTCGATCTTGGAAAAATCCAGAATGTCATTGATGATGCCGAGCAGCGAGACGCCAGCTTGATGGATATTCGAGGCGTAATCCTGTTGTTTGTGGGTGAGATCGGTCTTGAGACACAGATAGGCCATGCCGATGATGGCGTTCATGGGGGTTCGGATCTCGTGGCTCATGTTGGCCAGAAATTGGCTTTTGACCAGTGATAGGCGCTGGGCCTCGGCCAGAGATTCCTGGATAGCCCGCTCGGCCTCGATCTGAGCGGTAATATCGAGGAAGCTCACCACCGCGCCGGTAATCCGGCCCTCGAACCACAGGGGCTTGCAGGCAAAGTGCGTGGGAAGCGGTTGCCCATCGGCGCGCCAGAATATCTCCCGGCCGTTCTGAATCGCCGTACCCTCGGCCAGGCTCTTCCGGATCGGACAGGCCTCTGGTGGATAGGACTCCCCGTCGGGGTAACTGTGGTGCAGCATTTCGTGTGCATGGCGACCGATGAGCCGCTCGGCCGTGTATCCCAGCATCTCGCAGGCAACCTGGTTGATGAAGGTGATGCGGCCTTTGGCGTCGGTGCCGCAAATCCCTGCGGCAGTGGTGTCCAGAATCAGTTGCAAGCGGGCTTCGGAGCGCTCCAGGGAGGCCGTGCGCACGGCCACCCGCCGCCCGAGCTGTTCGGCATGGGTCTCGAGGGTGTGCTGGTCACGCAGGAGCCGGGAGAGGATCTCGGCGTGAAATAGGCGCAGCAGGACACTCATGGCGATTGTGATGAGAATCGCGCACCCGGCCCGTGCCAGTTGTACGGGCATCCCGGTCACCGTCAGGAAGATGTCCTGGTTGAGCCAGTAGGCCGGAAAAAATCCATCGGCTCGTGGCACGACCAGACCCGCCGCCAGACCATAGGCGAGGAAACCGATTGCGGCCATCTCGCAAGCCGGCTTCAGGTAGCGAGGATAATCCTCGTTGATGTCCACAATGGGGGCAATCCTGTAGCGGTGGTAGAGGATCAATCCCAGGGCGCTCAGGGTCGCGCCCGGGAATCCCAGCAGGTAACGCGCGGCAATCTCCAGCGTCAGCAGGGCCGGCCCTTCGGAGAAGCCCATGGCCGCTAGAAATCCAATGACCCAAAGAGGATAGAGCAGGATGGCTCGCGTCATGGGCGTCTCGACCCCGGCGGCCCGGATCAGACGACGCCCGAACTCGAACAGAAACAGGAAGGACAGCACCAGTACCCCAGGCCGGATCAAGGCTAGGTCAGACGAATCACCGTGAACGATTTGCCAGAGGTCGATCCACTCCAATCCCCCATGCACAAAACCAAAACCCGCCAGCCACCAGAGAATGGGCATCAGCTCAAAATGGCTGTAGCGGTTGATGCGAAGGGTGACGATCAGACCCAGGGCAAAGAAAGACTGTCCGTAGACAAAATAAATTACGTCCATGTAGGACGGCATCAATCAGATATCCAGATTGCCGACCGACAAGGCGTTTTGTTCGATGAACTCCCGCCGGGGTTCCACCTGATCGCCCATCAGGGTGGAAAAGATCTGATCGGCGGCGATCGAGTCCTCGACCGTCACGCGATGCAGACGCCGAACAGCGGGGTTCATGGTGGTTTCCCAGAGCTGCTCCGGGTTCATTTCACCCAGTCCTTTGTAGCGCTGAATGCTCTGGCCCCGGCGGCCTTCATCCAGCAGCCAGTGGATTGCGTCGACAAAATGGGGGGCCGGGAATTTGCGCTCACCGCGTTGCACATAGGCCTGATCGCTGGCCAGGGGACTGAGCTTTTGGCCGATGGTGGCGAT
>JBAXSA010000056.1:0-12052 GCA_037130945.1 Pseudomonadota bacterium
GCGAGAATACAAGACGCTTTGAATGCTTAGGCGTAAAAAATCCCGAACACCTATGGCTACTAGGCGATGCCAATCAGTTTGTGGGTCTGCAATCCCAGTCGCCATTGGGGGTGGGCCAGACAGTAAGCAATCGCCAGACGCAGGTGGTCGGCCCGTTGGGCATCATCGAGCGGTTGCAGAATAAAATGCCGGAACCCGAGCGCCGTGAAATCAGCGGGGTTCACATCCGGCTGCGGGAACACCAGTTTGAGTTCGTCCCCCCGGGTTACCTGTAGTACCGTGCCCCCCTTGGGGCTGACACAGATCCAATCGAGGTGGGCGGGCAGCGGGCGCGTCCCGTTGGTTTCCACCGCCACCTCAAAGCCTTTGCGGTGCAGGGCATCCACCAGCGGGGTGTCGAGCTGCAAAGCCGGTTCTCCGCCCGTACAGACCACCCAGGGCGCACCGCCGCCAGGCCAGCGGGCGGTCACCGCCTCCGCCAAGGCCTGGGCGGTTTTGAATTGCCCTCCACCGGGGCCGTCAGTGCCCCGGAAATCGGTATCGCAAAACCGGCACTGGGCCATGTCACGGTCACTCTCCCGGCCACTCCACAGATTACAGCCCGTAAACCGGCAGAACACCGCCACCCGGCCGCTGTGAACCCCCTCGCCCTGGAGGGTCGTAAAGATTTCCTTGACCCAATAACCCACCGGATTTTAATTTCCCGGTTAGATATCCAGCAGCGCCGGGCTGCCCCAGGCCAGGTGAACGCCACCCTGGGGGGTAGACCAGAGTTCCAGGCCATCCAGGGCTGGCAAGCGAGGGGCCATCTGGGTTTTGAGCCAGTCCAACAGCGTCCCTGTGCCGTGCGGGCCGGAAGCGTCTTGATGGATGTCGCTCAGATCGCGGTGATCCAGGCACCGGTAAAGTGGCAAAAATAGAGCCTTGACATCGCCATAATCGAGAGTCCATCCCAATACCCGATGGAGCGGGGCGGTCAGGTAAAGACGGATCCGGTAACCGTGTCCGGTGGGCTCGGCTGCCGCCCGCGAGCCAATCGCACTATCGAAGGTTCGTTCGATCCAGATCCGGTGCTGGAGGCCATTAAAACTACACCCGGAGGAGGCCGTTTCCTGAACGGTGACCGCCGAGAGATCTGGCAATCGCCGCCACAACCACACCGCGAGTATCTCGCTGGTGGGGTTGGCAAGCCCCGGTACCCGATTTAGACAACGGTCGGCCAGTTCCCCGCGTAACCCTTCCCAGGCCTGCTCCAGCGTCCAGCCGGCATGGCCTGGCGGGTCGTCACCCAAGCCCCAGGGGCCGTACAGCGTCACCACAAAACCATGGCCGTGAAGACGCCCGCACGGGTGACCGGGTGGCACCTGCGGCAAATAATGCGAGGCCTCGAAGCGAAAACGCCCGAAAGCCCGGAAACCGGCTGCCGACCAGTCCGTGCCACCCGCCGGGCCTGCCTCAAGCCGCAAGCGATCCAGGCCAGGCATCGCCAACTTCTGAGCCATCCAGGTCAACAGAGCCTCATCCCGGGGGAGGGGGAGGATCTGGTTCAGGTTGGCGTAATCCAGCTCCGCCACCACTCGCCGCACCTGCGCCACCCAAACCGCCTCATCTTCCGCCAGGGCATCGCGCACCCAGGCGATTACCCGGAAACTATGGCCGTGAAGACCCGCCAGCCGGGGCACCGCCGCACCCGGCACAGCACGCGCTGCCTCAAAACCAGCCGCCGCCACCCGCTGCCAGTCCAAAACGCCCATGCCTCAGGCCAACCCATATTTGAGCCACAGCGGATCAGTCAAGCCGGCCTCCACAAATCCCTGTTGTCGCAACTGACAGGCATCGCAGGCCTGGCAGGGCCTGCCATCCAGGGCAGGGTCGTAGCAGCTGTGGGTGAGCCCATAGTCAACCCCTAGCTGAAGCCCTCGCTGGATGATCTCGGCCTTGCGGAGCGCTATCAGGGGAGCCCGGATGGTCAGTGGGGTCTGGCCCTCGACCCCAGCCCGGGTGGCCAGCTTTGCGAGCTGTTCAAAGGCGGTCAAAAATTCTGGCCGGCAATCCGGATAACCGCTGTAATCCACGGCCGACACCCCGATGTAAATGCAGGAGGCTTCCAAAACCTCCGCCCAACCCAGGGCTAGGGCCAAAAAGATGGTGTTGCGGGCCGGCACATAGGTCACGGGAATGCCCTGACCGATGTCCGCCAGGCTGCGACCCTTGGGTACCGCGAGATCACTGGTCAAGGCCGAGCCCCCGAACTGTCCAAGACCAATGTCGAGTACCTGATGGCAGGCCGCGCCCAAATGCGCCACCACCCGGCGAGCCGCCTTCAACTCCAGACCATGCCGCTGGCCGTAGCGAAACGACAGGGTATGGGGACGGTAGCCTTCGGCGTGGGCAATCGCCAATACCGTGGCAGAATCCATGCCCCCGCTCAACAGCACCACGGCAGGCGGCAAGGAGGATGATAAGTCGGTCATGGGTGGATAATTCGGCATTTTTATAAGCTATCTGCTGGCCAAAGCGGCGGTTCTATACTAAAATACTAGGTTATTGGATGTTTAGATCCGGAATAGATGGCCATGATCAGGAGGCAATCCCTACGGTATGGCCCTAAAAATAGACTGACTTTATAAAAGGTTGTATTAAAATATGAAACAGCACTGGCTTTTACAAACGCTTGTTCAATCTGGGGGGCCGACGATATTTTTGGCTCTCGTTTGCGGTGTCTTGTCTGCACTTTTTTGGGGCGATGCCGAGCCCTTGGCGATCACGTTTTTAATCAGCGGGGCCGGGGCTCTGCTGTTGTTCGTTTTTCTGGCCTGGCAGCAGCGCCGACTAACCCGTCCGTACCGTCAGAGTCAGGATGCCTAATCCGCTCGATCCCTTCAATCTGCCAATACTCCCATCGCTAGGCGGCGAGACGCTGAATCTCGCTGCGGGAGCGAACCAGGCAGTCCTCGATGGACAGGCCGTGAAAATAGTTTCCAGTCAGCGCCAGGGGCTGCCCGGCCAACCGGGCGTCGATGCGTTCAACCCGTTCGGTTTGACCCAGCCGTAAGGCCGGCAGGGTATGCCGGGCGTCCATCGTACCGATAAAATCGGCCGGAGTGACACCCAATACCCGGGCGGCCTGCTGGCGTTTTTCTTCTGGGGATAGCCGTCCGGGGCGAAAATGAAAGGTAAAACCTCGCAGACCACCCGCAAAGCGGGTGTGTTCCAGATAATCTCGGCTGACGATTGAGAAAAAATCCTCCGCGACCCCAATCACACCCGCCAGACGTGGCCAGGTGACTGCCTCTGTCCGAACACACAGGCCCAAACTCTCGACCTGGGCGGGCTGGATCTCTCCCAGCAGGGCCGCCAAATCCGGGGCGGCATCCTTCAGGAGACTGCCGGCGGCCTGAGGGGGAGTGGCCAACACCAAGCGGCGTCCTCGCCATCGTTGGCCGGTAGCCAGAAGCACCTCAAAACCCTCTTCACAATCCTGTACCGAGACCGCTTCGGCCCCGCACGTTAGCTGTCCACCCAAGGATTCGGCCAGGCGTTGGGTGACCCAGGACAATCCGCCGGGAAAGCTAAAACTTTTGGGCTGATGCTTGCTACGAGCTCGTTTGCGAAACAGGGCAGACGCCGGAAACCCAGCGGCTTCTTGACAAATTACCGCGTCAAAGGCCGGGCCCAGCACCTCCTGGTAATTGCGCGGGCCGACTATGGCACCGTAGTAGTCCGCGACGGTGGCAGAGGATTTTTTGACGGATCGGAGACGCGGCAGGGAACGCAACAGTTCCCACCAGTGCAAGCGAGCGGGAATGGCATGGCGGTGGCCGCCCGCCCAGAGTTGATAATTCAATCGAGGCTTCGGTACCAGGGCCGTCAATCCCTCCAGATCCGCCAGAATCTCCAGCAGCTGGCCATAGGAGTTAAAACAGGTGTGGGCACCCAGTTCCAGCCAAAAGCCGGCTTGTCCGGGAAAAACGTGGCTGTGGAAACAGCCGCCGGGCCGGCTATTACCCTCCAGAACGCGAACCGACCAGCCCTGTCGACGCCCATAATGGGCCGCCGCCAAACCGCTGATACCGGCACCAATCACCAGGAGGTCATCGGGCGTGTTGTCTTGTCTTTGGGTCATGCGGGATCGCCGGCCTCTGCCACAACCGCCGACTCAATCACCACCGGCTCCACCGGCACATCCCGATGCCCGCCCTGGCTGCTCGTAGACATGGCCTTGATCTTGTTGATCACGTCCATGCCAGCCACCACACGGCCAAAGACACAGTACCCCCAGCCATCCTGACCGGGATGATTCAGAAAAATATTATCCCCCACGTTGATGAAGAACTGGGCCGTAGCCGAATGGGGGTTCGGGGTGCGAGCCATCGCCAACGTGCCCATTTCGTTGCGAAGCCCATTGGCGGCCTCGTTTTCGATGGGTTCGCGAACCGGCTTCTGCTGCATGTCGGGCAGGAATCCGCCACCCTGGATCATGAATCCATCAATTACCCGGTGAAAAATCGTGCCGTGATAATGGCCATCGGCGACATACTGAAGAAAATTGGCACAGGTTTTTGGGGCCCGTGCCTCATCCAGTTCGATATGAATTGGACCTACGCTGGTCTGCAGAATAACCATGGAAAACTCCAGAAAGATGAGACGATGGGAGAGGGTCAAGATTCAGGGTTTCTTCACGCCTTCGCCAACCAGCCGGGCCTGTTTGATCAAGACCGGCGAAATTGGCACATCGCCCATGCCCTTGGCCGACCCGGTAGGCACCCCGGCGATTTTATCCACCACCGGCATCCCCTCCACCACCTTGCCAAAGACTGCGTAACCCCAACCGTCCCGGCTGGGGTAATCCAGGGCGGCGTTGTCCTTGTGATTGACGAAAAATTGCGAGGTGGCGGATTGGGGGTTGTTCGTCCGGGCCATGGCAATCGTGCCACGCAGGTTTTTCAGACCGTTCTTGGCCTCGTTCTCGATGGGTGCCTGGGTGGGTTTTTGTACCATGTCGGCGGTAAATCCGCCCCCCTGAACCATAAAACCCTGGATGACCCGGTGGAACTGGGTGCCATCGTAAAAACCGGCCTTGACATAGTTCAGGAAATTTTCGGTGGATTTGGGTGCCTTTTCGGCCTCCAGCTCCAGGGTTATTGCGCCCAGACTGGTTTCCAGCAGAACCTTGGGCCCCGCGAAGGCGGCCAAGGGCAGTAGAACGGCGGCGGCGACACAAGCGACAAGCAAACGATTCATGGATTGAAAAACTCCCAAAGTAAGGTGAGATAGGGCAAAAAATTTGCGGCCATCATAGTCCGAAGCCATGGCGTGGGAAATAAATATAGACAGGAAACTCCGGCAACACCGGCCCGGCGGGAACTCTCAAGGCTGATCCAGCCAGGGGAGTGACAGGTCATTCCGAGGGATAATCGCAGGATCTCCCGGCGGGACAACGGGCGTCGAGGCGGGTGATACCACCGGGGCGTCCCAACTACCTGTCAGCCGGTATTCCCGCTCGGCGATCCGATCTACTTGATCCCCCACCACCTGCTGTGCCAGCAACAAGGCCACCCCAACCAGCGGGCCTCCCACCAGCGCGCCGGCCAGCGGCAGACTGGTGCTGACCCGGGGTCGTACCTGGATCTGCTGATCGTAGTCATGCAGGACAAGCCCGGTTCGTCCGCGGAGAGCCACCCGTGCTGCGGGGCCTTCAATGACCACGCCCTCGGTGGTGGCCTGCCCGCTGCCCATCCGGAAGCTACCCTCGATGCGATCAAAGGCATAGCCTTTGCGGAACAGGTCACTGAAATCCAGCGATAGGCGTCGCCGCAGGGCCTCCAGATTCAGCAGGCCAAACACCCGCCCCACCCCGGGGCCGGCTTCGAGAAAGCGCCCATTCTTGAGGTGAAAATCCAGCATTCCCGTCGCCTGTCCCAAACTAAAATCCTCGGGCCCGCCCGGCCAGGCCAGATCCAGCGTGGCGTCGATACTGGCACCCGCGATGCCCTCCCCATAGCCCAGGTGCTGCCGGAGCCGGCCAAAATTTCCGCTATGGCCGCTGAGCTGCAAAGTGGCAACGGGTTGATCCCCGTCAAGACGCCAATGGCCCTCGCCTTTCAAATCGATCAAGGGGCCCTGGAGGGCGAGCTGAATCAGGTGCAGGCCTGCCGGTTCGGGATTGGCGATGGCGGTCAGGTGCCCTAGGGCCGCGCCATTCACGGTCAGCGCATCCACACGCAGATTGAGACCGGGTAATTGGCGAGGATCGCTGTGGGCCGTTTCTGGCCCGGAAGCGCTGTCGCCCTCGGGCACATGTAGGGCGAGGTGATCCAGTTCAACCGTCACGGGAGCGCGTGGCGAACCCGCCGCCAGGCTGATCCGGCCCTCGAGATCCGCGCCCTCCAGGGTGATCCAGCGGGCCTCCGGTTGCCATTGCCAGGCTAACTTGAGAGGGGCAAAGATCTGTGCCCCCCAGGACAGTTGCGCGATCTCCAGCGTCCCACGCTGTGGAGGCAAATTGGTACCCGGTTTCTGGCCCAGATGATCCGCCAGGGCGAGCCATTCCTTCAGGTTGACCTCGGCAAGCCGGCCCCGCACGGTCACTATGGCCTCGCTGGGCAATGAGGGCGCGACCGCCGCTTCCCCCAGGGCAATCGCACCCCGGCTCAAACGGCGTTGGCCATTCGGCCCCAGGAATTCCAACCGTCCGGCGACCGCGCCATAATCAAAGGCCACCGGCAAGACGGCGGGATCTGTCAAATCGACCTGGATCCGCAACGGTTGGCGGGACGCTGCGGCCTTGCCCAAAGGGTTGGGCCAGGGAATCGCGGTGCCCGCCAGTTCGGTGGTGAGGGTTATCTCCAACGGCACGCCCAACGGCGGTTTGGGCCGGCCCACCCGCAACGCGACCTGCCAGGGGCTTTTTTCTTCGCTCTGCCACTGATCGAGACCCAATCCGGGAAACTGCTGATCCAGTTGGGCAGCGGACAGGGGCAGTTGGGCCTGGATCTGGGTCATACCGGCCTGGCTGGTGATATCCGCGATGACCGGGGAACCCAGGAGTTGGGCTTCGATCCGCCGGGCCTGAAGGCTGTCGCGGCTGAATTCCAGCCCCCCCTTGAGCTGCTTCAGAACCAGCGGCCAGGCTGGCCACGCCAGTTCGGCATGGCCATCCCAGAGGATTTTGCCATCCGTCCGCAACTGCGCCTTTTGGCTTGTCCGGAGGGGGATCGCCAAATCCAGCTCGATCCGGCACGATCCCCGCCCCGTCAGACCTTCCACATAGGCCGCAGTTTCCTGAGCCAGCGGCGTGTCCCGGAGAATCGACAGTCCGTCGGCCACCGGGCCTTCGGTGACACCCCGGATTTCCAGGGAGCTGGCGGGATTGAGTTCGTGTACATGGGCGGTCAAGTCCGTGGTGTGGCTATTCAATAATCTTGCCCGATGGATCTGGACATCCAGGCTGTTATTGAGGAAACGGACTTCTCCCTCGATTTCTTTCAGGGGTGGCCAGCCCTTTTTGTAGTCGAGTTCCAGCCCGCGCACCCCAAAATCTACCTCGAAATGACCGGGTGCCTTGTCAAAGGGAAAATCGGCCGGGTTGCCACGCAGGATCAGGGATCCCTTGGAAATCTCGCCCCTGACAAAGGCCCGATCCAGCCATTCGATCAAATCGGGATCCTTGAGGGTGGATGGCAGGTATTTTTTGACATGGCGGGCGTCGCCGCGTCGAAAGTCGGTCTGGAGATCCAGAAAAGGCGGCCCATCGGCCATGGGAAGACGCAGGGTCAGATGGCTGAGGGTGGTCAGATCGGTATTGATCATCTCAAGGTTTTGACCAGTCAGGGTCAGAACGCCGCTGTCCATGTGTCCGGCCAGATGACCGGTGAGTCGCGAGAAGGCCAGCGACTGACGGAACAGCCAGGGTGCGGTCATAAACCCGCCATCCTGACCTTGCAGAGTCATAAAACCCGCATCACGGGTCACCCCCCAGCGGAGATCCAGACCCTGAAAACCCGGAACCGGCTGGGCTGGCTTTAGGGCGGCCTGGGTGAGGCGGCCCATCGCCCAGCTCTCTTCCAGGGGACGATCCGGTGAAACCGCGAGCCGGAGATCCTCGATCTGGCCCGAGAGACGCCCGGCCAGGGTCGAGACGCCGGATGGCAACAGCGCGAACAGTCCCTGGAGACCCGTCATATCCAGACTATCCGCAGCCACCATCCAGCGTGGCACCTCCTCCAGGGTTTGGCGGCGAATCAGTACCGTCGCGGGCGGTGCCGTGCCAATCCGGAGATCGGCCAACGCCAGCTCCCAACCCGCTGCCAGGGGACGCCAACGGGTCTCGACCGCCAGCTCGGGCAACGCGGTTTGGGAAGCCGCAAGGTGCTGGAGCTGCAAGGTGGTGGTGACGTCTAGCAGAGACCCGGCGGCAGCGGTAAACCATAGCTGACCGTTCAGATCCCCCTGTGTCAGCTTGAGCCCCGCTGCTCCGATGGCCGGCCAGGAGGCCAGTGGCAGACGATGGAAATCCATAAATCCCGAGGCCACCCAGCCTTGCCGTCCGAGCCCCCCCAGAATTTCTGCCTGAAGGTGCAGGGTACCGGCCTCGGCAGAGGGGGATGGTGCCGGCAACTGGGCATCGGCCTCCAGCCACAGGCGTTCGGCGGTGGCCACCAGATCCATCCGTACCCCCTGAAAACGCTGGCGAAGGCCTTCTGCTCCTTCCCAGATCACCTCGCTGTCTTCCAGGCGCAGTCGCCCCTCGAAGAAGGCCAGGGGAGAGGTCTGACGAGTGTCTCCGGGAGCGGATAGTAGGGTCTTGGGCTCTTCCTCGGCCGTGCCGATCTGAAAAGACCCATCGGAATTTTGGCGCAGGCTCAGACGCAAACCCCGGAGAATCGGTTCCTTGAGCTGAAAACGGCCGGTTTTCAAGGATCGCCACAGGTCGAGGCCAATCCGGGTATTGGCCACCCGCAACACCGGGAGACCGGCGGTGGTACTGACCAAGTGGATATCGGTCGCGGTCAACTGGGGAATCAGACCCTCCATCTGGGCTGACAAACTGCCAATCTGTACCGAAAGACCGGTGAACTGGGACAGACGCTCCTCAATGGACGGCCGCCACAGCTCCAGCCAGGGCAGGCCGAGCCGGAGAATGCTGATTAACAGCCCTCCCGCCAATAACAGCAGCAACGCCAGGGTGCGCGTGTGACGAATGGTGTGCCCGAGAAGGCGAATCATGTGTTGGCAGCCTATAAAAACCCGCACCCCAAGACCTGGCTGGGCGACAGGATGATCCGGGTGATTTTTCCACGGCATGATCGCCCACCTGTGGTAAAATTCACGTTTTTTCAGGGCACCCGGATTTCGATCCCGAGGGTCGGATGCCCGAACTACATTTTAAAGCAAGACAGGTTATGACGGAGTTCGCCCAAGAAGTCATCTCGGTCAACATCGAAGACGAGATGCAGCAGTCCTACCTAGATTATGCCATGAGTGTGATCGTGGGGCGGGCGCTGCCAGATGTTCGCGATGGTCTAAAACCCGTGCATCGCCGGGTACTCTTTGCCATGGGAGAGCTTGGCAACGACTGGAACAAGGCCTATAAAAAATCCGCCCGGGTGGTCGGCGATTGTTTCGCCAAAGGTACCTTGGTGCATACCGAGCGAGGCCTGCTGCCTATCGAAGACATCACGCCGGGGTGCCGGGTGCAATTAGCGGATGGACGCCTGAGCGAAGTCGTGCAGTCCTTCGCCAATCCGCCGTCGCCGGTCGTCAGGGTCAAACTATCGAATGGCTACACCTTTGTCGTAACACCGGGGCAGTTGTTCCGAGTATTGCGGGAGGATCTGACTGTTGTCTGGGAAAAAGCCGAGCGGCTTGCGAATCAAAAGGTTCTAGTGACCAATCCGCGGTGCCTCGGCAATACGGACGTACATTCCGATCCACGGCAAAATACGCTGGCATATCTGGTTGGCCTGTTGGTGGCGGAAGGTTCTTTAACTGATCGGGGGCGTTCGCGTCGGGTCGGCATCAGTATGGTGGATCGCGAACCTTTGGAATTTATCCGTGATTTCTGTATTGAACAGGGGATGTCAACTAGCTGGCGCGAGGTCACGCCACAACGCCCTCACTGGCAAATCCAGTATTGTTTGCGGATCAAAGGGTCGGATGAAGCGTACGAGGCTTGTCAAACCACCTGCCAGCACAAGCAGGTTCCCAGTTGGATTTTGGCTGATCGCCGCCTATTCGCGCCTTTCCTCGCGGGCTTTACCGACGGAGATGGATATGTCGGTGCGCGGGGCTCGAAACGGGAAGTGACACTGGTATCCACTTCCGAAATCTTGTTAGTCCAGATTCAGGCCATGTTGGCCGACAGCGGCATCCATACTTGCATGACCTGCGAGGATTTCAGCTCACGCAACTATGGCGAAGGTTGTCTGCCCCGTTACCATCTTTGGGTTACTGGCGAACATGCCTCGCGTTTCGCCGCGCTAATTCATTCCCATCTCAAGATTTCCCGCAAGAAAGCAGACGCCTTGCGAATGCTGGAATGGGCTGGACGGACGCTCAACACTTTTTCTGAATGTATTCCGGGGCGGAAGATTTTTGAGGAGCTTAGTCGCCACCATTTGGGCGGAGGTTGGTACGAGGATCGCCAAGGGAAAAAATTCAGGGCGGGTATCCGTTATCCCAATGGAGCGAAAATCCGCTACAGTGCGGAACTGCACGAACAGGATCTTTCCTTTAGGCAACTGGAAGAATGGGGCATTCTGAATAAGCTAGAGCGCATGGGTTCGGCACTAGCCGATGATTTGCGCCGGTTGATGGAAACCTACCATGTGCTTGAAGTCGAAGAGGTTGTGGATGCGGGAGAAACAGCGGAAACCTATGACGTGCAAATCGCAGACGATAGTCACGAATTCCTGGTGCAAGGTTGTGCTGTTCATAACTGTATAGGCAAGTATCACCCCCACGGCGATGTCGCGGTCTATGACACCATCGTCCGGATGGCCCAGCCCTTTTCCCTGCGCTACCTGTTGGTGGACGGGCAAGGCAATTTTGGTTCGGTAGATGGCGACCCCCCGGCGGCGATGCGCTATACAGAAATCCGCATGACCCGGATTGCCCACGAGATGATGATGGATCTCGACCGGGACACCGTCGATTTTGTCCCCAATTACGACAACGCCGAACAGGAACCCTCGATCCTGCCAGCCCGGATTCCGAATCTGGTCATCAATGGCTCTTCCGGCATCGCGGTGGGCATGGCCACCAACATTCCGCCCCACAACCTCACGGAAACCATCGCCGCCTGTCTCGCGCTGATCGAGGATCCCGGCATCAGCATCGACGACCTGATGCGTTTTATTCCCGGGCCGGACTTTCCCACCGCCGGTCTCATCAATGGTTCATCGGGCATCCGCGACGCCTATCACACCGGACGTGGCCGCATCCTGGTGCGGGCCCGAACCCGGATCGAGATAGACGAACACAGTGCCCGTCAGACCCTCATCGTCAGCGAATTGCCTTACCAGGTGAACAAGGCGCGGCTGATTGAGAAGATTGCGGAACTCGTCAAGGAAAAGCGCATCGAGGGTATCAGCGGATTGCGCGACGAATCCGACAAGGACGGGCTACGCATCGTCATCGAACTCAAGCGGGGCGAACTGGGCGAGGTGTTGCTCAACAATCTCTTCCAGCACACCCAGATGGAGGCCGCGTTCAGTGTCAACATGGTCGCCCTGGTGGATAACCGCCCCCGCTTGCTCAATCTCAAGGAACTTCTCGAATATTTTCTCGCCCATCGCCGGGAGGTGGTGGTGCGGCGTACCCTCTTCGAGCTGCGCAAAGCCCGGGATCGGGCCCATGTCCTGGAAGGACTTGCGGTCGCCTTGGCCAATATTGACGAGGTGATTGCCCTCATCCGGGCGGCATCCAACCCGGCCACGGCCAAGGAGCAGCTGATGGCCCGGATCTGGCGATCCGGGGCGGTGTTGGCGATGCTGGAACGAACCGGCGCTGGAGACAGCCGCCCCGATACTCTCCCGGTCGGGCTGGGGCT
>JBAXSA010000057.1:0-12034 GCA_037130945.1 Pseudomonadota bacterium
ACAGGAAGGTGCAGATACCACACCCGATGCAGGGCTGTGCAAGTTCTTCCCACAACGGCGAATGAAATCTTGTCTTTAGCTGACTGGGTACGCTGGCAGTCTGGTGGATGGCCCGCTGTGGGTGGGCGAGGGATGCTAGGCGCAAGCGACCGGCCATAGCACGATCCTCCGGGCCCGGTTCGGCGAGCAATGGGCCGGCCATTTGCATCAGCGCCGTGCCGGTCTCGGTCACGGCGACGACCCAATAACGCTCACCCAAGTCGGTCATCAGGATATCGAGCCCCTCGGTGGAGACTGGCGAACCGCCGACCGACTGGCAGAAACAGTGCGGGCTAGGTGGTTGATTCCAAGCCAGACCCACATAAGCCAACTGCTCGCGGCGTGTCTGATAATAGGGATCAGCCGGTTCGGCGAACACTCGATCCATGCGTGGCAAAGCCCGCCCATCGCAGGGCCGGACACCCAATACCACACAGCGACTCACTTCTGGAGGAATCGGTGTCAATCGTGGGGCTTCACCCTTGATCTGATCGAAGCGGAAGAAGACCTCGCGTTGCGGAAAGGCAAAACTCTTGGGCGGCTGGATGGTATTGGAATGGTCGAGACGCACGGCATTCTCGCTACCCTCGGATATGGCCTGGTAGCTCCAGATACCGTCCCGCCACACTGGCGCGAAGACCCGCCAACCCTCCAGTGCGGCGATCCAGTCGCCCAAGCGGTCTTTATCGATGATTCGTTCCATGCGGTTTTACCTGATGAAGTCTTGAGGATCATCGTCACGGAAGGACGACACTAACGATGGCACCGAGATGCTCGCACCGGGTTCGTAGCCGAATTTTTCTCGCGCCTCCCTCTCCAGTTTGTTATTGAGCAGACGCAGCGGAATATGCACCGGGCAGACCCGCTCGCACTCACCACAGTCGATGCATCGTCCCGCCAAGTGGAGGGCGCGCGTCAGGTGATAACCCATATTCTCCGATTGTACTGCGGAGCGCTCGATCCAACGGATGCGATTGGCTTTTTCTTCGGCTGTGGTGTCGGGCGTTGCCACAAAGGCAATACTGTCAACCACGCATTCATCGCAGTAACACATCGGACAAACTGAACGACAGGCAAAACAGCGGATGCAGCGCTCGAACTGGTGCTGCCAGAAACCCCAACGTTCAGGACTACCCCTCTGCTCGAAACGAGCGAGAGCAGCGAAAGGAACGCCGAGTTGACGCACCTTCTCCTCACCAAACACCTGATTGTTGACCTTGGGGAAGGGATTTTGGCATTCCAGGCAACGATCCGCCATCACCTCGCGGGCCGCTAATCGCCACTCGCCCTCGGCGCTGCTAAACAAGAAATCGTCACCGTCGAAGACTGCGCTATCCAGGGTCTTCGCCTTGGAACCCCCGACGTGGCGGGAAAGCTTACCTTCATCCACCACCCCAGTGGTTTCGCAGGAAACGCCGAGGATATAAACATCCTCACGCTGAAAATAATTTTCCTGCATCAGCACCACAATAGCTCGGGCATCACAGCCCTTAACGACGATGGCAATTGGCTTCTCGGGGGGCGACGATTGCCGACGGGCCAGCCGCTTGCGATCCGCCACTAGATAGAGCGCCAAGTTATGAAAACAGGTGGGATCCCACACCAAGCTCGCGGCTTCGCTGGGATCAGTGATTACGACAGGCTCCGCCAACATACCTCGGCTGCCTCGCCGATAGCCAATCACCGCACGCACCTCGCCGGCGACGAGGAGATCACGGGCTCGGGTACGGAGGTCTTGGATGTCAATCATGGACGCTGCGCCTTTAATTTATCCTGGGGACCGAGCGGTTTGAGATCCTCGACAAAGTCTTTGATCACTTTGGCAAATTTCGCACCCTCGGCAGCCGAGACCCAAGACATGCGAAATCGCTGTGGCTCGACACCGATGAACTGGAGTAATTCATTGACCAAGTGAAGCTTGCGTCGGGCGAAATAATTGCCCTCGATGTAGTGACAGTCGCCGATGTGGCAGCCCGATACTAAAACGCCGTCGGCCCCTTTATTGAAGGCAGACAGAATATATTGCGGCGATACAGCGCCCGAACACATGACGGTGATCGGCGTGGCATTGGCGGGATACTGGATACGCGATACACCGGCCAAGTCACTGCCTGCCGAGGAACACCACTTACACAGAAATGCGACGATTTTGGGTTCGTAAACGAGGGGTTCTGACATTGGTCTCTTCCTTTAGGTGTTGAGGACGGCCTCTATCATCTCTTGTATCTGCAAATGGGCAGCATTTTTCACCTCGATGGCGGCACGCACACAGATGGCCGAGCAGGCACCGCAGCCTTCACATAAAACATTGTTGACCACCGCCTTGCCCTTCTCCAGACGGATCGCGTCAAAGGGGCAGGCGTCAACGCACATTTCGCAACCCGTACAGTAAGAAGATCGTACCCATGCGACCGTCGGGGAGTGGGTGAGCTGGGACTGGGACAGCAAGATGATCGCCTTAGCCGCCGCAGCACTGGCCTGGGCCACGGTTTCCGGGATATCCTTCGGCCCCTGCGCGGCACCCGCCAAGAAGATGCCGGCGGTGACACTCTCGACCGGGCGAAGTTTGGGATGGGCCTCGGCCAGAAATCCATCTTTGTCACGCCCAATCTTCAGGATCTTGGCAACCTCGCTAGTGCCGATGGAGGGCTGCATGGCGAGCGCAAGCACCACTAGGTCGGCGTCGATCTCGACGTTTTGCCCAGATAGGGTGTCTGTGCCATGCACCCGAACCTTACCGTTGTTTTTGTAGATTCGAGAAACACGCCCGCGCAGATAGAGGGTCTCGTCGTCCTCCATGGTACGCTGCACGAACTCTTCGTAACCCTTGCCGCCAGAACGGATATCAATGTAGAAGACGTAGGCGCGGCCGTCCGGGACATGGTGCTTGTAAAGCCTTGCGTGCTTGGCGGTGTACATGCAACAAATCTTGGAGCAATAGGCACAGTGTCGCGCCGGATCACGCGAACCGACACACTGGATGAAGACCACTTCCTTGGGTTCCTGGTGATCGGAAGGACGCAACACCCGGCCCTTGGTGGGGCCAGAGGCTGAACACATGCGTTCAAACTGGAGTCCATCGAGTACGTCCTCAATGTGAGCCGGGCCGGCTGGGCCATACTCGCCAAGTTTTTCTATGCCATAGAGATCAAAACCGCTAGCCACGACGATGGCACCCACCAGCTCAATCACTGTGGCAGGCTGGCGATCATAATCGATGGCGTCCGCCTCGCAAACATCCTTGCACTTGCCGCAGACCACCGGATTGAGGCCAAGACAGCTATCCTCATCGAGCGTATAGCTGGCCGGGATGGCCTGGGCGAAGGGGATATAGATGGCGCGCCGGGCGGTGAGATTTCCGTCGTACTGATTGGGTACAACTACCGGGCAGACGGTGGTGCAATCATCACAAATCTTACACTTGTCGGGATCGACGTAGGCGGCCTTCCGGAGAATTTTAGCTCGAAAATTACCAACATAGCCGGTGACTTCCTGCAACTCGCTCGAAGTCATCAGGGTAATCTTGGGATGGCGAGAAACCTCCACCATCTTGGGCGAAAGAATGCACTGCGAGCAGTCCAGCGTCGGGAAGGTCTCGGACAACTGGAGCATGTGGCCGCCGATTGTCGCCTGCTTTTCCACCAGAACGACCTCGAAGCCCGCATTGGCCAGGTCGAGGGCTGCCTGGATACCGGCGATGCCGGCACCGACCACTAGCACCCGTCGAGTGACACCAACCCCGATCGGTTCCAACGGCTGATTGCGTGCAACACGCCGCACCGCACTGCGGGATAGCTTGATCGCCTTCGTGGTCGCCCGATCTCGATCCTTGTGAACCCAGGCACACTGCTCGCGAATATTGGCAATCTCGCAGGTAAAATCGTTGAGACCCGCCGTTTTGGCATTGTCACGAAAGGTCTTCTCGTGCAAATTAGGAGAACAGCAGGAAATAACGACACTATCGAGATGGTTGTCTTTGATCGCCTGGATAACCGCGTTCTGGCCCGGATCCGAGCACATGTAAACGTAATCCCGGGCGCAGACAACCGATTCTTCGCCGGCCATAGCCTCCACCACCTTGGCGACATCCACCGTGCCAGCGATGTTGCTACCGCAGTGACAAACGAAAACACCTGTACGCTTTTTGGTCATGGTTCAACCTAAGCCGTTATATGCAGGAGGCCATTTAGCTTGACTGGAAGTCAACCGGATTGACCCAGGATTTGTATGCCATGCTGGTAGCCTTTCTCGAAGGCCTTGATATTAATTTTCAGAAAGCGGTCGGGTACCAGGCCTGGCAAAGCCTTCTTCATGGCCTCGGCTGAGACTACACCGGTTACCGCAGCGAAGAATCCCAGTGCTACGAGGTTGGTGAACAGGCGGTTGCCCAACCCCTCGGCAAATCGGGTCGCGGGAACCCGTCGCAGAGTGAGCGCCGGGTGTTCGGAACAGGGTTTCACTAGGTCTTCGTCCAGGATCAGGATTCCACCCTCTGACAGCTCACCGTAGTACTTTTCGTAGGCCTCCTGCGACAGGGCCATCAGCACCGAGGGATGGATGATATAGGGGTAGAGGACACGCTCATCGGAGACTACCAGTTGTGCCGAGCAAGCACTGCCACGTGCCTCTGGCCCAAAACTTTGGGTCATGGTGGCGTACTTGTCATCGTAGATAGACAGTGCCTTGCCCGTAATCAGGGCACAGCGAATAATGCCCTGACCGCCGAATCCAGAAAACCGAATTTCCCGGGTGCTCATGCGCCACCCGCCTCCTGCTGCGCGGCCTGTTCCTGCTCGGCTTTTTTCTCCGGTTCGGTCTTGCCATAAAGCTGGTAGTCGTCGCCAATCAGCTTGGCGTAGCGCTGGTTAACCGCATCCAGATAAGTCGGTTTCTGGCGATCAACGAACTTGCCAATAAGGAATTTGCCCTGGAAGTCGATACTGGTTTCACGCGTGTCCGCGCCGTGTTTAAGAACCGCGTTGTCTTTGTAATACTGAAGGCTGTCTACCCCGTCACCCAAGCGGTTACGGCGCAGATAAAGGGTAGTGCAGGGCGTGATCACTTCAATAAAGGAGAAACCGCGCTTTTGCAAAGCCTCTTCAATAGACTGGGTGACGTTGCGCGAATGGAGCGAAGTCCAGCGAGCCACATAGGTGGCTCCGGCGGCATCCGCCAGAAACGGCAAGCTAAATGGATACTCGTAGTTGCCGTAGGGGGTGGTCGAGGCATTGGCGTTGGTCGGCGTAGTGGGCGTTACCTGGCCACCGGTCATACCATAGGTGAAGTTGTTGACACAAATCACCACCAGATCCATGTTACGCCGCGCGGCATGGATAAAGTGGTTGCCACCGATGCCGGTCAAGTCACCGTCGCCGCTCACTACCACCACTGTGAGGTCGGGATTGGCCAGTTTAAGGCCAGTGGCAACCGGAATGGCGCGACCATGCGTCGAGTGGATCGAGTCAAAGTTGACATAACCGGCAACTCGACCGGTGCAGCCAATACCCGACACTACCGCCACTTTGTCGTGATTGAGATTGCTGCGTTTGATGGCCTCGGCGAAAGAGGTAACCACAGAACCGATGCCACAGCCCGGACACCAGATATGGGGCATCCGTTCCACGCGCAGCACACCGGACATGGGATTTTCCGCTTCACCCGGAGAGGAATGCGTTGAGTTTTGGGCGTTATCGTTCATCGGCAGGCTTCCTCAATGGCTTTGAGAATGACCCGGGGGTCATGGACGGCACCACCGCAATGGTTGACACTGATCACCTGGCAGCGACCGGCGGCAATCCGCTCGACTTCGCGCACCATCTGGCCATAGTTGATCTCGGGCACCACAATGGCCTTGACCTGGGTGGATAATTCGCGGATCCGCCGCTCGCAGAATGGCCACACGGTAATGAGACGCAGCGAACCAACCCTAAGTCCCTTGTGACGCGCCTCCTGGATGGCTCGGACGGCGATTCGTGAGGTGATGCCATAGGACAGCACCACCACCTCGGCACCCTCGACTTGATCCTCATCAAGACGAATGATCTGGTCGGCATTACTGTTGATCTTCTCGATCAGATGGGTCACTACGATCTGGTTCTGCTCTGGGGTCATCACCGGGTAACCCCGTTCGTTATGGGTCAGACCGGTAATGTGGAAGCGATAACCGTCACCCGCCCGCGCCATAGGATGTCCGCCCTGGGAATCAAAAACATAGGGGCGAAAGTCAGATTTAGGACCCTGGTAGAGGTTGCGCTCTACCACCTTGATTTGGTCGGCTGGCGGAATGACGACCTTCTCGTGCATGTGCCCGACTGTCTCGTCGGTCATAATGAACACCGGGGTACGGTAGGTCTCCGCCAGATTGAAGGCTTCGACGGTTAGGTCAAAACATTCCTGCGGGCTGTCAGGGGACAGCGCGATGATGCTGTAATCACCATGCGAACCGAAGCGCGCCTGGAGCATGTCCTGCTGGGCGGTGAGGGTCGGCAGCCCTGTCGAGGGACCGCCACGCTGAACATTGGCAATGACCATCGGGGTCTCGGTCATCACAGCCAAACCAATGTTTTCCATCATCAGCGAAAAACCGGGACCGGAGGTCACGGTCATGACCTTTTGGCCACCCCAGGCAGCGCCGATCAGCGCGGCGACGGAGGCAATCTCATCCTCCATCTGGATAAACAGGGCACCGACCTCGGGAGCACGCTCGGCAAAACGCTCGGCGGTCTCGGTGGATGGCGTGATGGGGTAACCGGCAAAGAACCTACAACCAGCGGCTAGCCCGCCCTCGGCAATAGCGTGGTCACCGTCCATGAAGTGGGGGCCGGTATCGACTCCCTTGGGATCCGCAGCGACAATCTTCACTTATCTCCTCCGATTTTCTCGTTCCCATCACCCTGCGTTACGCGGATCGCAAACTCCGGGCAGATCAATTCGCAGAATGAACAATTACGGCAGTTCTCCGGCACCTTGACGTAGGGCGGATGATAACCCTTCGCGTTGAATTCCGCAGCGGTATCCAACACATTGGTCGGACAAAACTGAACACAGAAGCCGCAGCCCTTACACCAGTTCTTGTTGATGTACACCGTGCCGAGAATCGGTTTGAGTTCACCGAACAGCATACCGTCCTCCTCCGGCCAGGCCCCGTGCCACCAAGACAGGTTGCGGGTCGATGTGATGGAGATCAAAGTGCAGAACCGCCTCACCGCACCCTAGCGCAATGGCCATCAACTGCGTGAAATAAAACACGGGCAAATGGTGGAATCCCGAGTTAAGCCGCTTCGCGTCTACCTGGCGATGATCAAGGTTGTGAGCGCACAATGGACAACTCACTACCACCACGTCAGCACCCTGATCGTGCGCCGAACTGATGATGAGATTGGTGCGATTAGCAATGATCTCGGGCTGATCAACCGTGTGGTAAGCACCACAGCACTCCATCTTCATCGCGAAGGGAACTGGCGTGGCACCTAGCGCCGCCATCAGATTCTCCATAATCCGGGGGTTCTCGACATCATCAAAAGCGACTTCCTTGGGGCGCACCAGCAGGCAGCCATAATAGCAGGCGACGCGCAGACCCTTGAGCGGATTTTTTACCCGACCAGCGAGTTGTTCAAACCCCACGCGGTCGCGAAGAATCTCCAGGAGATGAAGGACATCGACGTCGCCAGTGTATTGGATCGACTCAAGGGACAGGAATTCATTGATGACGGCGAGCGCCTCGGGATCCGTCCGCACATGTTGGTTAGCGCGTTTGAGCGTGTTGTAACACATGGCGCAAGTCGTCATGAGGGCGCTGGCCGCTTCTTCCTTGGCGCGGATCAGGTTGGTGACGGGTGCCACCCGATGCATGAGGTCATCGGAGGTCAGGCTGTGTACCGTACCACAGCAGTTCCAGCGATCCAGTTCCTTGACCTCCACGTCAAGACACCCCATCGCCGCCACTGTGGATTCGTCACAGTTTCTGGCGTGGTTCTTCATCGTACATCCAGGATAGTAGCTGAGTTTCATCGGTCTATTCCATGAACTTCACGAGGCCAACTTGCGCAGGCTGCTAATCAAGGCGATCGGCGGCAGCGCGACCAGGGTTTCCGGGGACAACTGGGCGACGGACAACCGATCCCGGCGCACGTTGCTACGCAATTCAATCTCGCGGATGGCCTCAATAATTTCGGCGATGCGCACACCCTTGGGACAGCGGGTGTTACAGGTCATACAGGAAACACAGACCCAATGGGCATTCGAGGCTAGCAAGAGTTCGCGGAGCCCAAGCTGAGCCAACCGGATGATCTGGCTGGGTAGTATGTCCATGTGGTTCGCCATCGGACAACCCGCCGAGCAGTTGCCACACTGGTAGCAGGCCTGCAACTTTTGGCCGCTAAGCCGTTCGACCTGCGCTACGAAAGGGCTTGTGAGCCGGGCCGAAGAAAGACTAAGGTTCGTCATGGGGCCTCGCGTACGCTCAGTATTTTCCGTCTTGACGAAACTCCGGCGCATCGAGCCAGATTCCCACGTTGAGTACACTGTCGAGTTGTGCCTGTAAGACATCGTAGTGGAAGCGTTCTTCATCGATCAACTGGCGAATCATTCCTAATTTCACCGGATCCTCGGTGTAATTCATCAGCCCCTCGAAGAACTGGACGGCGCGGCGCTCCAGTTCCATGGCCAAACGCAACGCCTGAGTGTCGTCGGCAACCTCGCTGTGACCACGCGCCAAGATGGCAGCTTCAAGTTGTTCAATCACAGGGGAGGTGCGAGGACTGGCACGTTCTTCGTCTGTGATTTTTTGCCATTCATCTTCCCCAACGAGCGAGACGAACAGATCCCTGATCTCATCCACATGCCCCTGCTCCTGCTCGGCCAGACGCTGGAACATGGCCTTGCCTTGAGGATGTCCAGTCGCCTTGGCGGCCCGCCGATAGAAATATTCTCCGTTGAGTTCGAGGTTGACCGCTGCGCGCACGACTTCGATCAACTTGTCGTTGGCCTGGCTCATGACACTTCCCCCCCTTGTGCTTGTGTGTGCAGGCGATTGCGTAGCACTGCCCCGGCACCCGGCAGGTCGGCACCTGTGTCACGGACTCGTTGGCGTTTCCTAACATCGTCTGGTGCATAAGACGGAAGCAAGATGGGCGTCACCAAGTCAGTAGATACGCCAGCCTCCGTGAGTTCCTGTTCGTAGGCATCCAGATGATCCAGGGTGAGCCGACCGAGCTTGACTTGTTTGGCATATTCACTCGCGTACCGCCCGGCGCGCTGGCCGAAGACGTTATAGTCCAGCACCGAATTGCCCATCAGGCGGTTGCGACCATGGACACCACCGCTAGCCTCCCCGGCCACATAAAGACCCGGGATGTCGGTCTCGCAACGGGCGTTGATCTCAATACCACCGTTCTGGTAATGCAACGATGGATAAATCAACATGGGTACCTGGGTGATATCGATCTTGTAACGCAAAAATTGGTGATGCAGGGCGGCGAAGTGGTGGGCGACGTAACCCGAGCCATGCAGCAGGTCGATGATGGGAGCATCCAGCCAAACGCCAACGCGACCTGAAGGAATTTCGACACCGCCGCCGTTTTGCTGGCATTCGCGGATGATAGCCGATGCCTCAATGTCACGCGGCTCGCGCGGAAAAACAAACAACTCACCTTCTTTGTTCACGGGTTGGCCGCCAGCGCCACGAACCTTTTCGGTGATAAGAAAGCCGGCGATCTGTTCGGGAAAGGCGGCACCCGTTGGGTGGTATTGGACAGAGTCCATGTACAACAGTTTGGCACCGGCACGGTAGGCCATCACCAGACCGTCGCCGGTGGCACCGTAATGGTTGGTGGTGTCGAACCCGCGAATATGCAGACGGCCAAACCCGCCAGTGGCGATCAGAGTGGCCTTGGCCTTGACGATAAAAAACTCACCGCTGTCCAGACTGTAGAGGACAGCCCCCGCGCATCGACCGGCATCGTCGCGAATCAGCTCGATAGCGGGCATGAACTCCTTGACGCTAATCTCGTCAGGATGGTTGCGCACCTCGTCCATCAGGGTACGCATGATCATGGCACCGATGTGGTCGCGACACGAGAGCATCCGTTTGCGCGAGGTGCCGCCACCGTGGAGAACCTGTAGGGTACCGTCCGTTTCCTTGTCCCATGCCACGCCAAGATTTTCAAGCCACTGCACGACACCGGGGGCATCCTCGGTGAGCGCTTTAACCAGTTCAGGTTTATTCTTGAAGTGACCGCCCCCCATGGTATCCAGATAGTGTCGAGGCGGTGTGTCGGGGTGCGCTACAGATGCCTGCATACCACCCTCGGACATCATGGAATTGGCGTCGCCAAGCCGCACCTTGGAGGCAACCAGCGAACGCATGCCATGTTCTCGCATGGCTGCTAGGGCAGCATTGCAACCCGCCCCACCACCACCGATGATCAGTAGGTCAGTCTCGAAGTCTGGCCGGTTAAGATCCAGCACCCTGGTTCGCAACCAGGAATGGGATTCGAGTAGACGGGCGATATCAGCCGTTAACATTTCGCCACGGTTGGGGCCAATCCTCAGAGGCCGGCAAGCATCAGACTTAAAATCCGGGTGAAACCCTTCCAAAACCGCACGGCGATCATCCGCATTCATTAGCGGAAAAACAGGTGCGGTCTGCCTTGCCAGCTCCAAACGCCTAGGGCGCGTTTGGGCCACCTTGCCAAGCGATTCCGCCATGTATTCGGGATACATCTCGCCTCCTTTCCTCTTGTTATTCGGAATCGCGCGCATAGTAGCGCTCGGACAGGGTGACCATGGTCATGGCCATCAGCTCGGCGTACTCAGCCTCGTACTGACCGTCCGCGACAGCCTTGACCCGCTCGGCCAGCTCAGGACTCTCCTTGCGCAGATAACGACCGTAAAGGCGTTTGGCGAGGATAGCCACCAAGGGCTGGGTAATCTCGGCAGGACAGCGCAGCATACACAACCCGCAGGCAACGCAATAGTAGGACAGTTCCATCACTGCGGCAATATCGCCCCGTTTGGCGGCCTGGACGTAGTCCATGACCTGAAGATCTTGAGGGCAGGCCTTGGTGCAGGTACTACAGGCCACACAGCGAAACACAACGGGATAGGTCTGCTGGATGGCGCTCACGTCTGGCCGTAGTTTCTCGATGTCGTAAATCGCCTTCTCGGCGGGGACGGACGGTATCTGGGCAAGCGTCATCCCGTCCTCAACCAGGGTCGTGCAAGCCAGACCGGTACGAATCTTGTAATCGCCCTTCAGCCGGTAGATCGTACCACAGGCTCCGCAATACCCTTCACGGCATCCAGCGCCTCGGATAATCTGATGGCCTGCGTACTCAATGGCCCCCATGATGGTCGCCGTAGCCGGCACCTGACAGCCTTTCCCCATGATATAGACGGTAACCATGCGATCCCGCGCGGCACCGTACCGCGAAGCCGGTAAACCATCTGATTCTTTAGCCGGTGTACTTGTCATCCTCAATACCTTATCAAAAAGACGCCGGAATGTCGTTATTTTTTGGGATAACCCGACAAAATATCGTCAAACTCACCGAGTAAGCCCGAGCAATCTAACACAGCCACCCAAAAAACAATCTATCCACTTTTATATATATATGCCGGATAAGGGTATCTGGAGCCACAAGCAAAATTGAATTATCCGTGTGGACTCCCGCCTCATCCGGCTTAGCCGCAAACCTACAATCTCCAAGCATATAGATTTTGTGATTCTTTATATTTATTTATAAGTGTTTTTAGGACAAAAATTGGGAAATTATTTATCTGAAAAACTAGAGTCATCTGGCATGCAATATCCGGGTGAGCAATGCTTATGGCTTCCGTCACAGAAAGGTTTGTTGCTACTCGTCTTGCAGCCACACAGCCAGACCTCTGTCGGCTCCGTTAAAGAAAATTTTACAGGAACACAGCTTGTTCCATGAGAATTATCACAAAAGGGTTGGTTCTTAGATCTCCCACAAGCGCACCAAAGATAATCACC
>JBAXSA010000058.1:0-11979 GCA_037130945.1 Pseudomonadota bacterium
CTGGTTTTTTCTGGGCGAAATCTTTACCGATCTGCCACTCCCGCCCGATCCTCCCATCGCGAACCACTGCGGGCACTGCCGCGCCTGTCTCGATGTCTGTCCCACCGGTGCCCTGCTCGGCCCTTACCAGCTGGATGCCCGTCGGTGCATCGCTTATCTCACCATTGAACAATCTGGCCCCATCCCGGTCGAACTCCGGCCGCTCATCGGCAACCGGATCTTCGGTTGCGACGATTGTCAGCTTGTCTGTCCCTGGAACCGTTTTGCGCGCCTCACCCCCGAAGCTGATTTCCATCGGCATCGGGATCGTCTGGGTGCCCCCTTTCTGGTGTCCCTATTTTTGTGGAACGAGGCGGGTTTCTCCCGCCACACCGAGGGCAGCCCGATCCGCCGCGCCGGCTATTGGGGTTGGCTGAGAAATCTGGCGGTAGCTTTGGGCAACGGCCCCGCCGATCCCGCAGCCATCGACGCCCTGAGAGGCCGCATCGACACCCCCCAGGATTGGCTACGCGAGCATATTCAATGGGCTCTTGATCGGCTGCGGAACCCAGGATGAGGAGGGCGCTTTACGCCAACGCCCTGAAGCTGGTACTGTTGGTTTTTTATCTTATCGCTGGCTGAGTGGCAGAGTGGTCATGCAGCGGCCTGCAAAGCCGCGTACCTCGGTTCAATTCCGGGCTCAGCCTCCACACCCAGGTTCAGGGTTTTAAAACACCCTAGGCCAGCGAAGATGCTGGTTTTCCCGCCACCTCCAACCCTCTACGACCCATCCCAATGTTCAAACATTTTTTTCGGCCCAAATGGTTACATCCCGATGCCGCCGCCCGGCGTCAAGCGGTGGACGCACTCGGTCCAGAACAGGTCGATGTGGCAAAAAATCTGGTGTTTGACGACCAGGATCCCGGTGTACGGCGGGCTGCCTGCAAGCACCTGAGCGATCTCACGGTGCTACAGCGGATCCTGGAAGAGGACGGCGACGCGGGTGTCCGGGAAATGGCCACCGCCCGGTTCCGTCAGGTCATGACCGGACAAGGTGACACCCCTCCCCCGCTGGCGGAACGCCTCACTTGGTTGGCCACCCGCGACGGGGAACTGCTGGAACACCTGGCCCGGGAAGCGCGTGAACCCGCGATGCGCCTGGCCGCCATCGAACGGCTGGAACAGCCGTCGGTTCTCGGGGAATGCGCCATCCAGGACATCGTGGCCGCCAACCGCCAGGCCGCCGCCCTCCGCATTCATGACAAGGCCATCCTGGAGCGCCTCGCCCAAGCCAGCCGCAAACGCGACAAGGGGGTTTATCGCGTCGCCAAGGATCGGCTCAAAACGCTCGGCGAGCAAGCCACGCTGCCCGTAAGGCAGCGCGCTGAGGCCGAATCACTCTGCGAACGCGCCGAACGGCTGGGCCACGCCCATGCCTGGTCACAAGACAAGGCGCTTCTGGATCATCTCCAGGCGCTTTGGGAACGGCTAGACCCCCAGTGCTGCGAGCCCTTAAAACCCTGTTTCGAGGCCCATTGTCAGCGTTTTCTGCTGAGTTACACGGCCTATTGCGATGCCACTACCGCCCAACGGGCGGAGCAGGATGCCCGCCATGCCCTGCACCAAACCCGTCGTCTGCTGGTGGAATCACTGGAGCATCTACAGAAGGATCCACCCGCCTCGGTCGATGATATGGTCAACCAGTTGGAGGCGATCAAAGATCAATGGCAGGGTCTGGCGGAGCGCCGCATCGGCGACGACCGAACCCTGGAACAGGCTTTCTGGTCTCACTGGGAGGATGCCCAGCGTCAACTGGACATCCTGCGGGGACTGGCCTCGCGATATGCCGCCGCCCGCCATCTGCTGGATGACACTGAAACCTGGCTGGAGGGCCCGGTGCCCATTCCCCCCACGGCATTCGCTGACTTCGAGCGGACGTGGCAGGCTTTGGCGCCCCACCCGGAAGACCTGAGCGCCCGCCACCTGGTGATTCACCAGCGCCTGAGCGACCGCCGTGCCGCTGACCGGGAACTCCTGGATCAGCGTCTGGATCAAGCCAAAACCACCCTGCAATCCCTACAGTCGGCCATCGAATCGGGCACCCTGAAAACCGCCAGTCCCTTGCACCAACGACTACTGGCCGACCTGGAATGGCTCCATCAGGCCGGGGCACCGGGCCGCGCCCTCAATCCTCTCGTGGACGCGCTGGATCACCTGGCACCGGAAATTCGTCAACTGGAAGATTGGCGCCAGTGGAGCGGCGATCAGCACCGTCTGGCATTGCTGGAACGCATGGAAGCCCTGGCTGGCGAAGACGCCCCGCTGGAAAACCTGGCCACCCAGCTCAAGGCACTGCAACAGGAATGGAAGGCCCTGGATCAAACCGGGGCCACCGGCAAGCGGGGCCTCTGGGAACGCTTTCACCGAACCTCCCGAACGGTTTATGACCGTTGCCGTCCCTTTTTTGAACAGCAGTCCCAGCGCCGGGAAGAGGCGGCACAACAGCTCGAAGCCCTGTGTGAAGCCCTGGAGACTCTGGCTGCCGAATTGGAAGGCGGATCCGCCGATTGGCGTTCCATCCAGCAACGGCTAAAAAAACTCCGTCAACAATGGCTGACCCGTGAATTCCCGGATCGGGAACGCCGCCGTACCCTGGATCGGCGCTTTCATCAGGCCATAAGACAGGTGGAAGGGCGTCTCGACGCAGAACGCCGGGTCAATCAGGCACTCAAGCACCAACTCGTTGGCGAGGTTACCGCGCTCATCGAACACCCGGACATCGACCACGCCATTCGCGAAACCAAGCAATGCCAACGGGCCTGGGTCACCACGGTGGCCGGCAGGCGCAGCGAGGAAAACCGCCTGTGGCAGGAATTTCGGGCGGCCTGCGATCAGGTCTTTGCACGTCGCGAGGCGGTCTTGCAGGCCGAACACCAGCAACGGGCCGAAGTCATTGCCAGGCTCGAAGGCCTGTGTCTTGACCTGGAAAAACTGGCTGGCAACCCGGAATCTCTGGATCGGGATCCCCTGCAACGCCAGGTCGCCGAACTCGACGCTCAATGGCGGGCGTCTCCCTTGGCGGATCTTCCGCCCCCCAACCGCGAGGCCCTGGCCAATCGCTGGCGATCCGCTCGCGAGGCCTTCAAGACCCGGTTGCGACGGCTGGAATCGGATAAAGAGGGCCGAATCGTTGAACAAATGGCGCTACGCACCGCCCTGTGTACCCGCATGGAAAGCCTCGCGAATCGTGAAGGGGATGGCGGCACGGATCGCGAAGAAGAGATCCTGATGCAGCAATGGCGCAGCCTGCCCGCCTTGGGTGACGAGGTTGCGGCGGGGGTGCTGGATCGGCGTTTCGCGAGCGCGCGGGCCGCCCTCATCGAGGGAGGAGAAGCGCTCGCCCGGCTTCGCGAGCGCTTCTCGGCCAATCTGGCGGAACGGCAGCGCTTGTGTCTGGACGCCGAACTCCTTGCGGGCCTCGAATCGCCCCCCGAGATGGCCGGTGCCCGTCTGGCCCATCAGGTCGAACGCCTGAATCAGGCCATCCGGGAAGGCGACCGGGGTAGCAATCGCCAGCGGTTATTACAGCGCTGGTACCTGGCCGGCCCCGTCGATCCCACTGCGGAGGTTGCCCTGACAAGACGTTTCGAGGCCGTTCTGGCGGCCCTGGCAGTACGCCCTGAGGAGCGTCAGCGAGACGGCTAAAGGCCGGCGTTTCGTTTTAGGGAGTAGGGTGTCGGAGCGTCCCGCTCCGGCAAACTGCGGCAGGCCTGCCAGAGTATGGCCAGATTATTGCTAGCTTCTATTGGAGAAGCCTTCGCCATTTTCTGTCCTGGAGCTGCCATGTCTTTCCCCATTCAAGCTCACATTGCCCAGGCCCAGGTTCTCGCCCTGAACGGCTTGGGTGGCCTGAAAACCAACCTGCCCCTTCTCCGGGATGCAGGGCTTCGCAACATTGCCCCCCCCCTGTTGATCCTGATGATGTTGGCGATGATCGCGGTACCGCTGCCGCCGATCCTTCTCGACCTGTTTTTCACCTTCAATATCACCCTCTCGATGATGATCCTGCTGCTCTCCATCAATATGCTGAGACCTCTGGATTTTGGTGCGTTTCCGAGTGTCTTGCTGATTTCCACCCTGCTGCGGCTGGCACTCAACATCGCCTCGACCCGTGTGGTTCTGCTGCATGGTCACGAGGGCAACCATGCTGCTGGAAAAGTCATCCAGGCCTTCGGCGAGTTTGTGATTGGTGGCAATTTCGCTATTGGCCTAGTGGTTTTCGCCATCCTCATTATCATCAATTTCGTGGTCGTGACCAAAGGTGCTGGACGAGTCGCCGAGGTCAGCGCCCGTTTCACCCTGGACGCCATGCCGGGCAAGCAGATGGCGATCGACGCCGACCTCAACGCCGGCCTTCTCAACCAGCAGGAGGCCAAGATCCGGCGCGAGGATATCCAGCGCGAGGCGGATTTTTATGGTGCCATGGATGGATCAATGAAATTCGTGCGTGGCGACGCGACCGCTGGCATGCTCATCATGTTCATCAACATTGTCGGCGGACTCTTTGTCGGCATGATTGACCACGGCATGCCGATTGGTGCCGCCATGAAGGTTTTTACCATGCTGACGGTGGGAGACGGACTGGTGGCGCAGATTCCCTCGCTGTTTGTCTCCATCGCCGCTGCCATCATCGTGACCCGTATAGCGGGTGCCAAAGAAATGGGTGCCCAGGTGACCGAACAGATGTTCACGGATCCCCGTGCCTTGGCCTTGTCGTCTGTCCTGATGGGTTTTATAGGGTTGGTTCCGGGCATGCCGAACTTTGCCTTCCTGTCACTCGCGGCGGTGAGCGGCATCGTGGCCTGGTATCTGTGGAAGCGTGAAGCGGTCAGCCCGCCGCAGGCCGCCCCCGTTCCCCCAGAGGTCACGCCGGAAAACAAGGAACTCTCCTGGGATGACGTCCCTGCGGTTGATCGCATCGGTCTGGAGGTAGGCTATCGGCTGATTCCCCTGGTCGATCGCACCCAGGGGGGTCAGCTCATGGGGCGGATCAAGGGGGTTCGGCGGAAGCTCTCCCAGGATCTCGGGTTTTTAGTCCATTCGGTGCATATCCGCGACAACCTGGATCTCGGCCCGAACGCCTATCGCATTATTCTCAATGGCGTCGTCGCTGCCGAGGCGGAGATCCATCCGGATCGGGAATTGGCGATCAATCCCGGGCGGGTTTTTGGCACCCTGGCGGGTATTCCCGGCCATGACCCGGCGTTTGGCCTGGAGGCGGTCTGGATCGAACCCGGACAGCGCGATCATGCCCAGACCCTGGGCTACACGGTAGTGGATGCCAGTACCGTGGTCGCCACCCACCTGAGCGAAGTATTGCAAAGTCATGCCCACGTCCTCCTGGGTCATGAGGAAGTGCAACAACTTTTGGATACACTTGGCAAGGTCTCCCCGAAACTGGTGGAGGATCTGCCCAAGACGCTGCCGCTCACCAACCTTCTGCGGATCCTGCAAAATCTTCTGGAAGAACGAGTCCCCATTCGTGATATGCGAACCATTGTCGAAACTCTGGCGGAACATGCGCCGCGCAGTCAAGATACCGCCGTCCTCACCGCCGCTGTGCGAACCTCGCTATCCCGGGCGATCGTGCAACAGATCGCGGGCACCAAGAAAGAACTACCGGTGGTGGTACTCGACCCTTCGCTGGAACAGATTTTGCACAGAAGTCTGCAAGGCGCGAGCGACGGCCAGGCCGGGTTCGAGCCGGGTCTCGCCGACAGGCTCCAGCAGTCACTCACCGAAACCCAGGCCCAGCAGGAACGGGACGGGTTGGAAAGTATCCTGCTGGTACCCGCCTCGATCCGGCCCTGGATGTCTCGATTTGTCCGTCACAGCACCCCCGGTTTTCATGTGCTGTCTTACAATGAGATTCCCGACAACCGCCAGATCCGCGTCGTGGCCAATATTGGCCGTAACGGGTGAGCCAGGACGCCCATCCACCCTGATCAGGAAGACCACTATCCAGAATCGACAGACCGGATTCACGAGACCTAGCGATGAATATCAAGCGATTCATAGCCCCAGACATGCGCCAGGCGCTACGCTTGGTGCGGGAAACGCTTGGTGCCGACGCGGTGATCCTGTCCAATAAATCCATCGAGGGGGGGGTGGAAATCGTCGCCGCCCTGGATCTCGACGAAGCCACTGCCCAAGCGGCCACTCGCCCCCCGGTCAAGCCCTCCTCGCCCCTCCCGGCCCCGACAGCCGTCCCCGCAGCGGTTGCTTGGAGCGCCCCACGCCGCCCGGTAGAACCGCGCCCGATTCGTGCCAATCCTCCGGCCCCGGTACCCCCCGCCGTGCCACGTCCGACCCCCCCGGCACCCATTCCGGAAACCCTTCATGCCGCTCCCCGCCAAAGTCCACGCATCGAGGTTCCCGCAGATTCGGCCATGATGCAGGAGATGCGTCACGAGATGCGATCCTTGCGGCGCATGATGGAAAGCGAATTCTCGGAACTCTCCTGGCGCGAGTTGGGCCGCACTCAACCCGATACCCGGGAAGTCTTGCGCCGTTTGCTGCATCTTGAACTCCACCCGGCACTGTGCCGCAAGCTCATCGAACAAATTCAGGACATGACCTCGGTTGAGCAGGGATTTCGCCGGGCGTTGGCGATCCTGGCTACCGCCATGCCGATTTACCCGGACGATCTCCTCGACCTGGGTGGCACGGTCGCCCTGGTTGGACCCGCCGGGGTGGGAAAAACTACCAGTATCGCCAAGCTGGCCGCACGTTTTGCGCTGCGTCATGGCAGCCGGCAGCTGGCACTCATCACAACCGACAAATACAGGATCGGTGCCGAAGAGCAGCTTCATACTTATGCCCGCATCCTCGATGTACCGGTGCGGGTGGTGACCAATCTGGAACAAATCAACAGCGCCATCAATGCCTTCTCCAACAAGCGCCTGGTTCTGATCGACACCGCCGGCATGAGCCAGCAGGACGTGCGTCTCTCGGAACAATTCCATTTGCTGACCGAGGCCAACCATCCGGTGCGGGTGTTGCTGACCCTGGCCGCCAATACCCAGCTCAGTGCCCTGGAAAAAACCTTGCGGGTTTTCTCCGAGGCCCGGCCGGACGGTTGCGTGGTGACCAAAACCGACGAGGCGGGTATGCTAGGTGGTATGATGTCGCTTCTGGTCAGGCACCGTTTGCCGTTAGCCTATACCACCGACGGCCAAAAGGTGCCGGAGGACATGCATATTGCCCGGGCCCACACCCTGGTGGCCAAGGCGTTGGAATTATCCAAAGGTGAAGCAGAGGATTACGGTGAGGACTATTACGCCATGACCCTGGCCTCGGTTCGTCCACACGCCCATGCCTAGCCCTTTTTTTCTCGATCAAGCAGCGGGATTGCGACGTATGTTTGAATCACGGCCGGTCAGAGTGATTGCGGTGACGGGTGGCAAAGGCGGCGTGGGCAAGACCAATGTTGCCGTCAACCTGGGGGTGGCGCTCGCCGAAATGGCGCAGCGGGTGGTGCTGCTCGACGCCGATCTGGGATTGGCCAATATTGATATCGTGCTCGGACTTCACCCCCCCTACAACCTCTCCCATGTCGTGCGGGGCGAACGCACCCTGGAGGAAATCGCGATCGTGGGTCCCGCCGGGCTCCGCCTGATTCCGGCCGCCTCCGGCATCAAGGAAATGGCGGCACTATCGACCGCCCAGCACGCGGGCTTGATTCACGCCTTCGGCGAGTTCGGTCAAGATCTCGATGTGCTGATTGTAGACACCGCCGCCGGCATTTCAGACTCCGTCATCAGCTTCAGCCGCGCCGCCCAGGAGGTACTGATGGTCGTGTGCGACGAACCCGCTTCCATCACCGACGCCTACGCCCTCATCAAGTTGTTGAACCGGGAATATGGGGTGCAGCGCTTTCACATCCTCGCCAACATGGTGCAAACCCCCCAGGAAGGCCGGGAACTCTACCAGAAGCTGTGCCGGGTGACCGACCGCTATCTGGAGGCCAATCTTCTCTTTACGGGTGCCATTCCCTTTGATCCCGCCGTCAAAAAGGCCATCAAGAGCCAGAAGCCGGTTGTCCAGGCCTTTCCGCGCAGCGCGGCGGCCATGGCCTTTCGCAGTCTGGCGCAAAAAACCGAAACCTGGCCGTTGCCGGAAGGTGCCAGCGGCTATATGCAGTTCTTCGTCGAAAGGCTACTCAGACCCTCGGCCGCCCTGACGGGGGGCGCAGTGCGGTGAGCGGACTGGCGGCTTACACGGCCGTTCAGGGCAGGGGGACGGATGATTTTGTCTTGCGCCACGCGCCGCTGGTCAAGCGGATTGCCTATCATTTGCTCAATCGCCTGCCCCCCAGCGTGCAACTCGACGATCTGATTCAGGCGGGCATGATTGGCCTTCTGGAGGCGCAACGTCATTACGATCCGGCTCAGGGGGCCAGTTTCGAGACCTATGCCGGGATTCGCATCCGGGGTGCCATGCTCGACGAGATTCGGCGCGGTGACTGGACTCCGCGATCAGTTCACCGCAAGACCCGCGAGGCCGCACAGGCCATCCGCGCCGTGGAGAACGAATTCGGCCGCGAGGCCCGGGATTCTGAAGTGGCTGCGGCCATGGGCATGAAACTTGAGGATTATCACGAACTCCTGCAAGATGCCTCCTCTACCCGTGTCTTCAGCCTGGATGAGTTGATCGAGGGCGGCCAGGTTGAACCGGATCAGGTCGAGGGCCATCGCGACGGCCCCTTCGAGGGCATCCAGCGGGAAGCCTTTCGAAAGGCACTGGCCAGCGCCATCTTGGGATTACCGGAACGAGAACGATTAGTCATCTCGTTGTATTATGATGACGAACTCAATCTCAAGGAGATTGGCCAGGTTCTGGGTGTCAGCGAATCCCGCGTATGCCAGATCAATAGCCAGGCGGCAGCGCGCTTGCGAGCACGTCTTGCGGACTGGCTGGGTGGTGGATCTCCCGGTTGAGACAGTGGAAAGGTTTCTATTGAGGAAACCTTTCCAGTCAGTACATTCTTAAAATATACGGTTTATATACGGGCCCATCGCGACCCCGATGGGGTTCGGCTGGTGCCTGGAAGAACGCTAGCCGGCCTTACAAACCGCAGGAGGGTATCTTGGATAAAAGCATGAAGATTCTCATCGTGGACGATTTTTCCACCATGAGGAGGATTATCAAAAATTTGCTTCGCGACCTGGGGTTTACCAACACCCATGAGGCCGACGATGGCAGCACCGCCTTGCCGGTGCTACGGAGTGGCAATTTCGATTTTCTGATTAGCGACTGGAATATGCCGGGCATGACGGGGATTGATCTCCTCAAGGCCGTGCGGGCGGATCCCAGAATCAACAAACTGCCAGTTTTGATGGTCACCGCCGAGTCGAAACGGGAACAGATCATCGAGGCCGCCCAGGCGGGTGTGAACGGCTATGTGGTAAAACCTTTTACGGCAGCAACCCTTGAAGAAAAGATCAAGAAAATCTTCGAGCGAATCGGCTGAACCCGTTACCACAAGACCGGTGCGTCGGCGTGTGAAACCCGTTGTAGAACCAATCGTGGCCGGAGATGCCAAGGGAGAAGTCCTTGTGTTCGACGAACTAACCGGCAGCATTCCCGCAAGCATCCTGCCCGCCGAAGCTGACGAGATCGGTAAGATCAATGATCTCAACGAAAAATCGCCCCAGCAGCTCTGGCAAGATCGGCGCATCACTCAAGTTGAAGAACTATTGGCGCTGTATCAAACCGGCCAGATGGAGCAGGGCGAGAAACTCTTGCGGGAGATGAGCGGGGCGGGAGACGCCTTTGATTTGTTCCGGGAGATTGGCCGCCTGACCCGTGAACTGCACGACAACATCCACGCAGTTCTGGAAGACGAACGGCTTTTCAAGCTGGCCCACAAGGAGATACCGGATGTGACCGAGCGTCTTAAACATGTCATAGAAATGACCGAACAAGCCGCCAACAACACCCTCTCCGCCGTGGAGGCGGGTCTTCCCAAGATCGAGCACCTGCGGGGTCAGATTCATCAACTCCAGTCCGACTGGCAGCGTTTTCGTTTACGTCAGATGACCTTTGAGGAATTTCGAATCCTGGTGCCTTGTCTCAGCGAGTTTTTGAAGAGTGCCGAAAGCGATGCCCAGGAGATTGGCCGGTGCATGACCGATATTATGATGGCCCAGGATTTCCAGGATCTCACGGGGCAGATCATTCGCCGTGTGATTGGACTTGTCCAGGATGTGGAGGTCAAATTGGTGCAGATCATTCGTGTATCCGGTGCAAAAATCCCGGAGATTCAGTTTTTTGCCACCGAATCGCCCATCCAGGCGATGGGCCCCGCGACCCCCAGCGTTGATCAGAACGCGGTCGCCTGTCAGGACGATGTTGACGATCTCCTTTCCAGCCTCGGTTTCTAGGAGTCCAATATGTCCATCAATGCAGACGACGAGATTCTCCAAGACTTCCTGGTCGAAGCGGGCGAGATTCTTGAGCAGCTCGGCGAACAACTCGTGGATCTGGAGCAGCGCCCCGGCGACTACGACCTGCTCAATACCGTCTTCCGTGGTTTTCATACCATCAAGGGCGGAGCAGGTTTTCTCAACCTCACCGCCTTGGTCGCCGTCTGTCACCGTGCCGAGGATGTGTTCAACGTTCTGCGCCAGGGACAACGTCGCGTGGATGCCGTTCTCATGGACACGGTACTCAAGGTACTCGACGTGGTTAACGCCATGTTCCGCAGCGTTCGGGACGGTCAGGAACCAGAGCATGCGGATCCTGCGCTCCTGCAGCAGTTATCCCGCTTGGCTCAACCGGCCAGTGCCGAACCCGAACCCCCGCCTGCGCCTCTGTCCGCACCGGTGAATCAATCGGCGGTCACCGGACAGAGCGTGTTGAACCCGGTGTTCGATGTCATCGACGACATCAGCGCCATGCTCACCCCACCCAGCGAAGCGTCGGCGACGGCCACCGCCCAAAACACCCGTTTGGTGGGCGGCGACGACATGACCGACGAGGAATTCGAGTCCCTGCTGGATCATCTGCAAGGCTCTGGAAAGGCCTCACACCCAGCCTCTCCCCTCCCCCCAGAGCCCGAGACCGCCGCCTTCGCCCAGCCGGACGAAATCACCGACCTGGAATTCGAAGCGATCCTCGACAATCTCCACGGCAAGGGCCAGTTTGTAGGCACACTCGTGCCCGTTGCGACAATGCCTCCGCCCCCCCCACCAAAATCATCAGTACCTCCTCTGGCTCGCCATGAAGAAGAAGAGGCCGAGCCGACTGCCAAAGGCAAACCCGCGGCAGCGGCAGCGGGGCCCGCCCATGTCGCCGAAACGACGGTGCGCGTCGATACCCAGCGTCTTGACGACATCATGAACATGGTCGGGGAATTGGTGTTGGTGCGTAACCGGCTCGCCAACCTGCGCACCGTCATCCATAACGAAGATGTCGCGAACGCGGTCGGCAATTTGGATGTTGTCACCTCGAATCTGCAACTCGCAGTCATGAAGACTCGCATGCAGCCCATCAAGAAGGTCTTTGGCCGTTTTCCGCGGGTGGTCAGAGACTTGGCTCGCAGCCTCAAAAAAGAGATCGATCTCGAATTGGTCGGCGAGGAGACCGATCTCGACAAAAATCTGGTCGAGGCCCTGGCGGATCCGCTCATTCACCTGGTTCGCAACTCGGTTGATCACGGCATCGAGCTACCCGCCGACCGGGAGCTGGCCGGCAAGCCCCGCAAAGGCCGGATCATCCTCTCGGCGGCCCAGGAAGGGGATCATATTCGCCTCTCCATCAGCGACGATGGCAAGGGCATGGATCCCGAGATGTTGCGCCAGAAGGTCGTCGAGAAGGGCTTGATGGATGCCGAGGCAGCAGCTCGCCTCGACGAAAAAGACTGTTTTCATCTGATCTTCATGCCCGGTTTCTCCACCAAGGCGGAAATCTCGGATGTATCGGGCCGCGGGGTTGGCA
>JBAXSA010000059.1:0-11883 GCA_037130945.1 Pseudomonadota bacterium
GACCAACGTCATGGCCGAACGCATGAGCGTCCACGGGGTATTCATGGAGGTTTTGGGCGTCGGTGTCCTCCTGACGGGTGACGCGGCGGTGGGTAAAAGCGAACTGGCACTGGCCCTGTTGTGTCAGGGACACCGTTTGATTGCGGACGATGTTCCGGAATTTTCTCGTATCGCCCCCGACACCCTCATGGGGAGCTGTCCGAAACTGCTCAGGGATTTTCTGGAGGTACGGGGTCTGGGGGTTCTCAATATCCGGCACATGTACGGTGATAGTGCAGTCACTCTGAAAAAGGAACTCCATCTCATTGTTCACCTCAGGGGCATGAGTGGGCAGGAACTGGCTTGCATGGATCGCCTAGAAGGCAGTTACAGTAATCGCTGCCTGTTGGGCCTGGAAATTCCGGTGATTACCGTGCCCGTGGCCCCGGGCCGCAATCTGGCGGTGCTGGTGGAAGCAGCGGTGTTGAACCATAGCCTCAAACAGCGAGGCTATGATGCCAGCCTGGATATCAGCGAGCGGCAACGCCTTCTGATGGATGGGGCGGATCCGGACTCCGAACTCATAAAATCCTTATTGACCTGAATGAATATATTGAGCGATTGATGCAACTGGTTGTCGTAACCGGGTTGTCCGGTTCAGGTAAAAGTATCGCGCTCCACACCCTGGAAGATCAGGAATACGATTGTATTGACAATCTCCCGATTGGGCTGCTTGAAACCTTTGTCAATCATCTAGCGGCACACCAGGGATCGGGATCTTCCCGGAACGCGGTGGGGATCGACGCGCGTAGTCAACCAGAGCGGCTTCAGGAGCTGCCGGAACGGATGCGGCAAATGCGAGGCCTCGGCATTGATTGCCGTCTCCTGTTTCTGGAGGCCCATCCCGAGATCCTGATTCAGCGCTTCAGCGAGACGCGCCGCCGTCATCCCTTGAGTTCTCCGCAGCGAACCCTGGCTTCGGCGATCGAGTGGGAGCGGCAGATTCTGGAACCCATTCTTGGCGAGGCGGATCTACGGATCGACACCAGCCACACCACCCTGCACGAACTGCGGGATCTGGTGCGCCAACGTGTCGCCAAGACGCCCTGTCTGGAGGTGTCCCTGTTGTTTCAGTCTTTTGGTTTTAAGCATGGCGTGCCACGAGACGCGGACTTTGTTTTTGATATGCGGTGCCTGCCCAATCCCCATTGGACCCCGGCATTGCGAAGTTTGACCGGCCGCGATCAGGCGGTAGTAGAGTTTCTTGAGGCGGATGCCAAGGTGTTACAAATGCGTGACGAGCTAACGGGTTTTTTGAGTCGCTGGATCCCCCATTTCGAGGCGGACGGGCGGCGTTATCTCACCATTGCGATCGGCTGCACGGGGGGCCAGCATCGTTCGGTTTACATGGCCACTCAACTGGCCGGATATTTCGCGGCGGTGAACCGCCAGGTGCTGACAAAACACCGTGAATTGCCGTGAACGTCGGGATTCTGTTGGTGACCCACACCCATATCGGCGAGACCCTGTTGAGGGTCGCTTCCGATATGCTGGGCCGCTGTCCCCTGCCGGTTGGAATCTTGTCGGTCAGCAATAGCTGCGATGTGGATCGCGTGTGTACCGAGGCCCGCACTCTGGCCCAATCCCTCGACCAGGGTGCCGGACTGTTGATTTTGACGGATCTCTATGGCTCGACGCCGAGCAATATCGCCCACTGTCTGATGCAGGAGGGGGTGCGCGTGGTGTCAGGCATCAATCTGCCGATGCTGGTGCGCGTGTTTAACTATCCGGCCCTCAACCTGGAGGCTCTGGCTGTCAAGGCGCAAAGTGGGGCGATCGATGGCATTCGGATCTGTGCGCCGGGGACTTCATGAGGAACACTCAGTGATCGATCAAGACCTCGAAATCGTCAATAAATTGGGGCTGCATGCCCGGGCTGCTGCCAAGTTTGTCTCTTGTGCCAGCGGTTTTTCCAGTGAAATCATAGTGGAAAAAAAGGGTCAAAAGGTCAATGGCAAGAGCATCATGGGGGTGATGATGCTGGCCGCCAGCAAGGGCACCCACATCAAGGTACAGATCGCGGGTTCCGACGAAGAGATCGCCCTTCAGGCCCTCAAGACCTTGGTCGGCAATTGTTTCGGAGAGCCCGAATGACATTGGCGCTGGGCGGCATCGCGGTTTCGGGTGGCGTTGCTGTCGGTGTCAGCTACGTTCTACGGAATCGGCCCATCGAGGTCAATTTTCGCGCCATCAATGCTGCGGCGGTTTCATCTGAGGTTGAACGCTTTCGCTATGCCGTGGAGACGGCCCGTCAACAGCTTCACGCGGTGCGTCATCAGATTCCCGCCTCGGTACCCTCAGACATTGGGGATTTTATCGACGCCCATCTCATGATGCTGGACGACCCGGCCTTTGTCGACGAGCCGATTCTGATGATCCGGGCGGAACTCTGGAGCGCCGAGTGGGCGCTTCAGAAGCGACGGGATTCCCTGGTCAAAATCTTCGAGGACATGGATGATCCTTATCTCCGGTCACGGCGGGTGGATATTGACCATATCGTTCTACAGATTCAAAAAATTCTGCTGGAACAGGAACCGGACGTTCAGGAAGCCGGGCAGGAATTGGCGGGCCGGGTGATTCTAGCCCATGACCTGACACCCGCCGATACCATTCAACTGCGCCACTACGGCATCGCGGCCTTCATCACGGAGTCCGGTGGGCCGATGTCGCATACGGCGATCCTGGCTCGCAGCCTGGGCATTCCCGCCGTGGTGGCGGTGCCGCACGTCCTGCAATACCTGAGACATAACGAAATCCTGATCGTGGATGGCAACGAGGGGATGGTGCTGGCGGATGCCGATGCCAATGTTCTGGAGCTCTACCGCCGCCGCATCCGTGCCCAAGAGGATCACCGGGCCTCGCTGCGCCGGTTGTTGCGGGAGCCGTCGTTAAGCCGCGATGGCCAGATCGTCTCCCTGCTGGCAAATATCGAGTTGCCGGATGATATTGAAGCGGTACGCCAGAGCAGCGCCATCGGGATCGGGCTGTTCCGCACCGAATTTCTTTATATGAATCGCGATTCCAGCCCGGACGAGGCCGAGCAATTCATCGCCTACCGATCCGTGGTGGAAGGACTGGGGGGCTTGCCGGTCACGGTGAGAACCCTGGATATTGGCATGGACAAGCAGGTGGATTCCCATCTGTCCTTTGCACCCCATGCCGGTGGCCCGAATCCGGCCTTGGGGCTACGCGCAATCCGCATGTGTCTCAAGGAACCGACGCTGTTTATGCCACAACTTCGCGCCTTGCTGCGGGCCTCGGCCTATGGGCCTCTGCGGGTGATGATCCCCATGCTCACCAGTCTGCACGAAGTGAGTCAGGTGCGGATGCTGCTGGAGAAAGCCAGGGCCGAGTTACGCGCCGAAGGGATTCCTTTTGACGAGCATATGCCTTTGGGGGGCATGATCGAGGTGCCGGCAGCGGCCCTCTGCGCCCGGACATTTGCCCGGAATCTCGATTTTTTATCGATTGGCAGCAATGATTTAATGCAATATACCCTGGCCGCCGATCGTTCCGATCAGGGGGTGAATTATCTCATGGATCCCGTCCATCCGGCGGTGATCCGGCTGATTCAGATGACCATTGACGCGGCCCAGATCGAGGGCATTCCGGTCTCGATCTGCGGGGAAATGGCGGGTGATGTGCGTTTTGTCCGGCTGTTGCTGGGTCTTGGGATACGCCGCCTCAGCATGAACCCGAAGCTCATTTTGGAGGTCAAACAGTGGGTGCGTTCCAGCCATCTCGGACACCTGGAAAGCCAGGTTCGAGCTTTTTTCCAGCAGGATCATTTTCAAAATGGCCCGCTCATGTCCGATCTGTTGCGGGAATTGAACGACAGTGATTAGATCCTGGTTACCCACTTAAGGCGCGACACCCCATGAATTTAGCCACAGCCATTTATCAACACAGCCTCAATCTCCCGGAATCCGACGCTCGGGAAGCCCTAGATTTCGTCGAGTTTCTGGAGCAACGCTACCAGCCACCGGGCATCACCGGAAAACGGCTTAACGACACTGAAGCCTTCCTGACCGCCATGGCTGGGGGCTTGAGCGAGGATTTTCCAGATGATATTGACGATGCGGATTTGGGCATGGACGCACCATGCGAGGCCCTGGACTGATGATCTATTTGCTGGATACCAATGCCGCCATTGGATTGATGAAAGAGCATCCTCGGATTCATCGGAATATCCGTCGCGTGGGGGTTTCCGCGTTACGAATCTGCGCGCCTGTCGAAGCTGAACTTTGGTATGAGGTCAGCAAAAACGCCCAGCCAGAACGAAATCGCGCCCGCTTGCTCATGTTGCTTGAATGGTTGCCGAGTTTGCCTTTCGCGGGTCAATCAACTCGCCATTTCGGCGAGTGCTGTGACTGGCCAGATTGACGTGCGGCACGGGGTCTAACCGATGGCAGGCTATCACTGGCACTGGGGCGTCTTTCTCGATCAGGTGCCGAGTGGCGAAACCTATTATTGGGTCTGGCTGCTGGAAGGACTCCAGTGGACTGTGGCGGTGTCTTTGTCTGGATGGGTGATGGCGCTCCTGTGCGGGGGGCTGGTGGGTGTTTTCAGGACGGTGCCGGGGCGTTGGCTGTCTCGCCTGGCCGGTGTCTATGTGGAGTGTTTCCGCAACATCCCGCTGCTGGTGCAGCTGTTTCTCTGGTACTTCGTGATGCCCGAATGGCTGCCAACGCCCTGGGGGGATGCCATCAAGCAATGGCATCCGCTCACGCAGCAGTTTTTAGCCGCCTGGCTGTGTCTGGGATTTTTTACCAGCGCCCGGGTAGCCGAACAGGTGCGGGCCGGCATTGAATCACTGCCGGCGGGTCAGCGGGCCGCCGCTCTCGCCCTCGGCCTCACCTTGCCCCAAACTTACCGCCAGGTTCTGCTACCCCAAGTGGCGAGGATCATCCTGCCGCCGCTGACCTCGGAGTTTTTGGGTATTTTCAAGAACTCCGCAGTGGCCAACACCATCGGTCTCATGGAACTCTCCCGCCAGGCCCAGCAGTTGGCCGACTATACCGCCCAGCCTTACGAGGCGTTCATCGCCGTGACCCTGCTCTACCTGCTCGTCAATGGCCTCGTCATGCTGATCATGCGCCGGATCGAGACTAGCACCCGGCTGTCCGGCTCGGCGCGTGGTGGTCATGACTGATCTCGATTTCAGCTCTCTGGCCACGGCCCTGCCGCTCCTTCTGCGAGGGCTGTGGGTCACCCTGGAGATCACCATTGTCGCCATGGCCGCCGGCATCCTGTGGGGGATTCTTTTGGCCCTGGCGCGGATTTCGGGACAACCCTGGCTGGCCTGGCCGGCGGCCTTTTATGTCAATCTCTTTCGATCCATCCCCCTGGTGATGGTCATCCTGTGGTTTTATTTGATCCTACCCCAGGTTCTGAGAAGACTCTTCGGCGAAGACATCGGCGACATCCGCGTGATCTGTGCGCTCGCGGCCTTTACCCTCTTTGAAGCGGCCTACTATGCCGAGATCGTTCGCGCCGGTCTGCTCAGCGTGGCTCAGGGTCAGATGGCCGCAGGTCTCGCGTTGGGGTTGACACGCCGTCAAACCCTGCGCCATGTGGTCTTGCCTCAGGCATTGCGCAACATGACGCCGCTGTTGCTCACCCAGGCCATCATCCTGTTTCAGGATACCTCTCTCGTCTATGTGATCGGGCTGTCGGATTTCTTTGGCATGGCCTACAAGATCGGCAACCGGGACGGTCGGCTGGTGGAGTTGTTGCTGTTCGCCGGTCTGGTTTATTTTCTGTTGTCTTTCGCGGCTTCCCAGTGGGTGCGGCGATACTCCGCAAAGAGTGCGTGATGATTTTGATCCGTGATGTTCACAAGGCCTTTGGACAGGTGACCGTGCTGGCCGGCTGTTCCGTCGAGATTCACAAGGGCGAAGTGGTGGTCGTCTGTGGCCCTTCGGGTTCGGGAAAATCGACCCTCATCAAGTGTGTCAATGGCCTGGAGCCGTTTCAGCACGGCGACATCCTGATTGATGGGGTGTCATTGAAAGATCCCAAGACCGACTTGCCGCAGCTACGGGCCCGGGTCGGTATGGTGTTTCAGCATTTTGAGCTGTTTCCCCATCTTTCCATCCTCGATAACCTGACGTTGGCCCCCATCCAGGTCATGCGCCGATCTCCCGAAGAGGCTCTTAAAAAAGCCCTGGCTCTGTTGGAAAGAGTCGGTCTGTCCGGCCATGCCCGCAAATTTCCCGCGCAACTTTCCGGAGGCCAGCAGCAGCGGGTGGCGATTGCCCGGGCATTGGCCATGGAGCCCGTTTGCATGCTTTTCGATGAACCCACCTCGGCGCTGGATCCAGAAATGATCCAGGAGGTATTGGATGTGATGGTCGAACTGGCCCACGAGGGCATGACCATGATGTGTGTGACCCATGAAATGGGATTTGCCCGCCAGGTGGCACATCGGGTGATCTTCATGGATCACGGACAGATACTCGAAGACAAACCCACCGAGCATTTTTTTGAAAACCCCCACAGCGAACGAGCCCGCCAATTTCTGGCCAGAATCCTGAGGCATTAAGATCCCCACCGGCATTCCCAATCAATCAATTTATTATATTATTATGATATTGTTGTAACTTCCTGTTTATTATGCTAATTTTAGACAGGTTTGGTTTTATGACATCGCGGAGAAGAAAGCCGATGAATAGTCTGATCGAGGAACACCTGGATCGCCATCAGGAATTATTGGATCTATTGGGGGGTCTGCGCATTCTCCTGAGTCCGGGGCAACTCACTATCCGTCCCAACGCCAGGATTGCCTATCAGATGCTGTGCAGCCTCTCAAAACTGGCTCAAACTCATCTGTCCAGCGAGAACCGCAATCTCTATCCCGCCCTCATTGCCCACTCGGATGCCAAGCTGAGATCCATTGCCTGGGGTTTTATCGATGCCGAAAAGCCCATCCGCCAGACTTTCGACAGCTATCACAAAAAATGGCTGAAAGATTGTAGTTTCAACTTTACCAGCGATTTCATCGAGGATACCCTGGCGATGTTCGATGTGCTGGAGCGCCGCATTCGGCTTGAGGCCTACATTCTCTTTCCCAAGGTGGAAGAGGTGGCGCTCAGTGATGGTCGACTGGGCTCTCGGGTGACGGAGAGAGAAAGACTAAGGGCCATCTAGGCAGGCGTTAGAACTGCTCCTTGTTCATCGCGACACTGCGGGCGGTGAGGCGATCAATAAAACCGCGCTTGACCAAATCCAAGAGATGTTGATCCAGGGTCTGCATGCCGTGAGCTTGGCCCGTCTGGATGGAGGAATACATCTGTGCCACCTTGTCCTCGCGGATGAGGTTGCGAATCGCCGGGGTGCCCACAAGAATCTCCCAGGCCGCAGTCCGGCCGCCGCCCAGTTTTTTCAACAGCGTTTGAGAAATTACCGCCCGCAGGGATTCCGACAACATGGATCGAACCATGCCTTTTTCGCCTGCGGGAAAGACATCGATGATGCGGTCGATGGTTTTGGCCGCCGAACTGGTGTGCAGGGTACCGAACACCACATGGCCGGTCTCGGCGGCGGTGAGGGCCAGTCGAATGGTTTCCAGGTCGCGCATCTCGCCCACCAGGATATAGTCCGGGTCTTCACGCAGCGCCGAGCGCAACGCCTCGGAAAATCCATGGGTATCGCGATGCACCTCGCGCTGGTTGATCAGGCATTTCTTGCTTTGGTGTACAAACTCGATGGGATCTTCAATGGTGAGAATATGTTCATACTCGGAGTCATTGACATAATCCACCATCGCCGCCAGGGTCGTGGATTTGCCCGATCCGGTGGGCCCCGTCACCAGTATCAAACCGCGAGACACCTCGACCAGCCGCTTGAAACCGTCGGGACAACCTAGATCCTCGAGGGATAGAATCTTCGAAGGAATAGTCCGAAACACGGCGGCAGCGCCGCGATTCTGGTTGAAGGCATTCACCCGGAATCGCGCCAATCCGGGAATTTCAAAGGAAAAATCGCATTCGAGAAATTCCTCGAAGTCCTTGCGCTGCTTGTCATTCATGATGTCGTAAATCAGCCCGTGAACCTGCTTGTGATCCAATGGGGGGACATTGATGCGGCGCACGTCGCCATCGACACGGATCATCGGCGGCAAACCCGACGATATATGTAAATCGGAGGATTTATTTTTTACCGAAAAGGCGAGCAATTCTGCGATTTCCATCAGAGTATCCCCTGTCTTGATAGGCCGTGGAGGAAGACTGGCTCCACCTGGTAAGTAAATCACGCCAGACAGGGCGAAACAATGCCGTTTGCAGGCCGGAGGGAATGGGGATGATACAATTTCACCTTTCCGAGTCACCAGCCCTGTTATCCGTATGCAATACCTGCCGATATTTTTGGATGTCCATGAAAAACCCTGCCTGGTGGTAGGCGGTGGCGAGGTCGCGACCCGCAAGACCGCCCTGTTGCGCCAAGCGGGCGCACAGGTGTGCGTGGTCTCGCCCAATCTCACCCAGAGCCTGGCGCAACAGGTCGCGACCGGGGTTCTGGCCCATCGGAACCGTGGGGTTCTGGAAGCCGATCTCGATGCCGTTCATCTGGTTTTTGCCGCCACCGACCAGCCCGAGGTCAACCGTCGGGTCTACGAGTGGGCCATGACCCGGCGGATTCCGGTCAACGTCGCCGATTGTCCGGCTCTCTGCAGTTTTATCATGCCCGCCATCATCGACCGTTCGCCGGTGGTTGTGGCGGTATCGACCGGAGGCCGCTCGCCCGTACTGGCCCGGCACCTCCGTACCCGCCTGGAAAGCCTGATTCCCGCCGGTTTTGGACGGCTGGGGGCGTTTTGCGAGCGTTTTCGCGAATCCGTCAAGGCCCGCGTGGCCCCCCATGAGCGCCGCCGTTTCTGGGAACGCATCCTGGAGGGTCCGATTGCGGAGCGGATCTTCGCGGGACAAACCGAGGCCGCCGAGGTGCTGCTGGAGCAGGCATTGGTGGCACCTCAAACCACCCAGGGCGAGGTCTACCTGGTGGGAGGCGGTCCGGGCGACCCGGATCTCCTGACCTTCCGGGCGTTGCGGCTGATGCAGCAAGCCGATGTGGTGGTCTATGACCGCCTGGTCGCCCCGCCCGTTCTGGAACTCACCCGTCGCGACGCCGAGCGGATTTATGTGGGCAAGGAACGCGATCACCACGCGCTTCGCCAGGAAGAAATCAACCAGCTACTGGTGGATCTGGCCCGTCAAGGCCGCCGGGTGCTGCGTCTGAAAGGCGGCGATCCTTTCATCTTCGGCCGGGGAGGCGAGGAGATCGACACCCTGGCGGCCGAGGGTATCCCATTTCAGGTGGTGCCCGGCATCACCGCCGCCTCGGGTTGTGCCGCCTATGCGGGCATTCCGCTGACCCACCGCGACTATGCCCAGTCCGTTACCTTTGTCACCGGCCATTTGCAGGACGGCACCATCAACCTGAACTGGCGGCCGCTGGCCGAACCACGCCAAACCCTGGTGTTTTACATGGGACTGCACGGGTTGACCGAGATTTGCGAACAACTGATGGCCCACGGGGTTTCTCCATCGATGCCGGCGGCCCTGGTTCAACAGGGCACCACGCCCCGTCAGCGGGTTTTTACAGGCACCCTGGCGAACCTCCCCGCCATTGTCCTGCGCGAGCAACCTCGCCCCCCGACCCTGATCATCGTCGGCGAGGTGGTGTCACTGCATGACAAACTCCAGTGGTTTCATCCCATTCACGATGAGTCGCGTGACTAGGGCGGCGATGGCAATCTTAGCCCATTGGGCGGCGCGCTGGCTGGCTACTTACCCCATTCTGCCGCGTCAGGTCTGGCGCTACCGGCGCGTCCTGGCAGGGCTTGTGACTCGGGATTTCCTGACTCGTACCCAGTCCACCCTGCTGGGGGTGAGTTGGCTGGTTCTACAGCCGGCCCTGCAGGTGCTGGCGATCTGGTTTCTGTTTTCGGTGATCCTGGGTATTCATGCGACGGGTCGCGGGCGCTTTATTGATTATTTCCTGCTCGGTTTCATCGTCTGGAACATGGGCAACGAGGCCCTGGTGCGGGGGGCCTCGGTGTTCCGGGAATTTGCCTCGCTCTACCAGCGATCCCTGTTTCCCCTGTCGATCCTACCGCTGGTGCCGATTACCGAGGCCGCCATCGTTCATCTGCCGGTCTTTGTCTTGACTATGATGTTTCTCCACGGCCCCCAAGCCGCCCCCGCAGCACTGGCCTATTTTGCCATCTTTGCCCTGTGGCTGGTGCCATTGGTGATTTTGGTAGCCCTGATGGGCCATTATATCCGCGAGGTCACCCAGGTTTTGCCATTTGTCATGACCTTCCTGATGTACGTTAGTCCGATCCTGTACACCCCGGAGCAGGTGCCGGAATCGATGCGCTGGCTGATCAGTCTTAACCCCCTGGCGGATCTCGTGGCGCTCGGCCACTGGGCGGTGGAAGGCGCGGCCCTGGGTTTTGAGACGCCGATTCGTTTGATGCTGGGATGGCTGATGCTGATGCCGGTTGCCACCGTGCTGTTCCGGCGTCTTGAACCCCATCTGAGGGAACTGTGAAGGCCGTCGTCCTCAACCAGGTGGGGAAGGAATTCCGCTACTACCGGCGGGATCTGGATCGTCTAGCCGAGGTTCTGACCGGCCGGCCACGTCATACCGCCGTGACGGCCTTGCAGGGGGTCTCGGTAGCCATTGATCGTGGCGAGGTAGTGGGCATTGTGGGCCGTAACGGTGCCGGCAAGAGTACCCTGCTCAAGCTGGTGGCCGGGGTGATGCCGCCTTCCACCGGCCAGGTGTTTGTGGGCGGGCGCGTCTCGGCGCTGCTGGAGTTGGGTTCGGGGTTTCATCCCGACCTCACGGGACGGGACAACCTGCGCCTCGCTGCCGCGCTGGCGGATCAGGATCGCGCGGACGCCGAACGCCTGATCGACTGGGTGCGGGCGTTTGGTGAACTTGATCAGGCTCTGGATCGACCGGTGCGCACTTACTCCTCGGGTATGTTTGCGCGTCTGGCGTTTGCCGCCGCCACCTTTCAGGCTCCCGACATCCTGATCGTGGACGAAGCCCTGTCGGTGGGCGATGGTGCCTTTGCCCGCCGTTCCTTCGACCGCATCATGGAATTTCGCCGTACCGGCAGCACCATTCTGTTCTGTTCCCATTCCCAATATCAGGTCGAGGCCATTTGCAGCCGGGTTTTGTGGCTGGAAAACGGCACCCTGCAAGCCGATGGCGAGGCAGCCGGGGTTCTGGCACGCTACGCGGCCTCGTTGCAACAACCCGCCACCCGGGTGGCGGCACCGCAGCATCCCATGCCGGCCTCCGCGCCACCCCAAGGTTCGGCGCGTCTGGAGGGTGCCAAGGTTTGGATCGATCAGCAGACTGGTCACCATCTCAAGGCCTATTGTGGGAAATCTTCACTGCGCGTCGAGGTGCGCTGGCACAGCGATCCGAGCCTGCCCATACCGAGTGTTGCCGTGGGTATCCTCGGCCGTGATGGCCACTTCGTGACCAGCGCCGGGACACACAATGACGGGATTATGCTAACCCAGGATCCGGTCGGCACCGGCCAGGTCAGCATTGAATTTCCAGAGTTGCCCTTGCTCAAGGGGCATTACGAGGTGGCGGTGTATTTATTGTGCGAAAAAGGGATTCACATTTACGACCAGGCTCTTCAGGTGGCCGAGATCGAGGTTCGGCAGACTGGGCTGGAACAGGGAGTGGTCTCTTTGCCGCATCATTGGGAAATCCGATGACATGATGACCTTCCGCAATCACCGCCTGCGGGATTTTGCCGTGCCAATGAGTACGGCCTGGCTACTCAACGACATTGCCGAGGCCAAGGGCAGGCAG
>JBAXSA010000060.1:0-11781 GCA_037130945.1 Pseudomonadota bacterium
GCCCTGGTGCCCCATCTCGTGGCACTGGTTGAAACCGCCTGGCTTTACGCCCAGCGGCGTTTTCTGTGGCCCGAGGTGGCCGCACTGGCGGGACAGGGGGTGGGTCTGGCTCTGCTGGTGCCAGGGCTGCTGGCCGGGGATACCACCCTGGCGGCCTGGGCGTTTGTCGTCAAAAGCGGGGTTCATGCTGGGTTACTGCTGCCCGGTCTGTGGTGCGAGACCCACGGGCCCTGCTGGCCGGCCTGGCACCACCCCAAGCTCCACGAAGGTCTGACCCGATTGCTGCCGCTCCTGGCGGGTCTCGCCGTCACCCGGTTCGATCAGGTACTGGATCGGGTGTTGCTTTCATTCACCGCCCCCGGCACCCTGAGCCTGTTTCACGCCGCCCTGCTGGGGCATGGAGCGGCCAATCAGGTGGCCTACAAGGCCCTGACCGTGCCGTTGTTGTCGCGCCTGGCGACCCTCGCCGGGGAACCTGCCGGGTTCCAGCGCATCCTGCGTCAGGGTCTGCGCCACACCCTGTGGCTCTCCCTGGCGGCGTTTCTCGCCACCCTGGCTGTAGTCTGGGTGTTGGGTGGGTTATGGCGATCCTGGGTAGGGGTCTCACCGGCGTCACCCGCGATGAGTCTGTTGGCCGTCCTGTTCTTGAGCCTGAGCGGGGTGTGGTTCGCTGGCATGTTGGGTCAAACCCTGACGGCGGGTTTTTATGCCCTCGGCGATACCCGAACCCCGATGAAAATCGGTCTGATGGGTTTTTTTGGGGTGGGATGGGTTCTAAAAATCGCTGGCCTGGCCCTTGGCGGCGGCCTGGGGATAGCCCTGGCGGTCTCGGTGTATTACAGCCTCAATGCCCTGTGGCTATACCGGGAATTGCGCGTCCGGCTGGTCCCGCCGCCAGGTGCCAGTTGATGAACTGGTTGATGAACGGTTGATGATAAAGGGAGGATTCGAGGGGAATCCTCCCTGGCACACTCAGCCGGTTTGCTGAATGCCCGAGATAAACCAGGTGGCGGACGGCGGATTCAGCGATCTTTCGATATGCCAAAGCTCGCTGAAGGGTTGCGGGGCGGCCCCCACGGCTTCGCGAAGGGTGCCGCTAAAAAACACGCTCGCGACCAGCTGATGGCCCTCAATGTGGAGCGATTGCATGTCCGCCCGTAGTTGTATCACCTCGGTCACGTTTTCCTCATGGCCCAGCTTGATTCGCTCTGCCAGTAGAGCCTTGTAGAGTTCTGGCGTCGTGAATTCCTGGATTTCACTCATGCGATTCGCATCCCAGGCGGCCGTCAGTTGGACATAATATTTGCGTGCGGCGGATAAGAACTCATCCTGGTTAAAACCGCTCAGACGGGGATCCTGGGTAGCGGCCAGGGAATCTGCGCCACCCCTGTAGGACGCCTCAGCCTCTAAATCCCGTTCCAGAATCGAACCCGGTATGGGTGCGCCGTGGCCGCCGCCTGCGGGTGACCACTCCACCGGCGAGGACTGCCCGGCGGCAGAACGGCTCCGCAAGGCCCGGATCAGGAAATAGGCACCGACGGCCAGTCCGGCCAGAAGAATCATGTCCATGAACTGCAAGCCACTAAAGGCACCGCCGAAAAACAGGGAGGCCAGGAGCCCCCCGGCCGCGAGTCCGGCCAGTGGCCCCAACCATCGGCTAGCACCCGAGGCGGCGGGTGCCGGGTGGGACGCGGGGCTAGCCTGCTGGCTGGGCGTTGAGGGTCTCGCGGCGCTTGGCGATGAAGATTGGTAGGACTGGGCGGGTGCCTGCTTACCCAGGCTTTGGCCGCTGCCAAGACGTTTAGCCTCGACCGGAAGCGCGGTGATCAACAAACTGCCGATCAGTGCCATCAGCACCATAATCAATCGAACTTTCATACACAATTCTCCTCACGATAAAGGGCAATGGGATAGGCTGAATCTTGGCAATGCTATTTTCAACCAACCACCTCTCAACGATACGCAACGATACACCGACGGTCGGGATTTGAACCTGGTTTTTTTACCTGAGTGACCCTTTTGGTTTAAACTGCCGTGATCCCTTTGGGTTGGGCGCGTACCATCGTCTCCTCCGGGGCGACGTCCTGGTTGCCATTATAGTCTCTCGCCATCTACCTGTTGCAGGAACCGCCTTAATGAGATCTATCTTGAAAGTCACGCTGCTCCTGTTCTTCACGCTAGGTGTCGCCAGTGTCTGGGCTGAGACGCTCTATCCCTTTGTGCTGGGGAACAAGAGCGCCACCGAGGTGGAGTCGGCCCTCGAGAAACAGGGCTTCGAGATTGCCGGAAAGTATGCCCCTTTTTCAGGTGCCCAAATCTGGGCGGTGACGAGTCCCGAACTCAAACAAGCCGCCAGTAAAAGCGATTTTGGCGTGTTTGGCGTGGCCATCCGGGTGGCTGTGACCGATGTTGGCGGTAAGGCTCAAGTCAGTTACGTCAATCCCCCCTATATGGCTGCGGCCTATCAGATGAAAGACAACCTGACGGACGTCGCCAGCAAGCTCGAGGCGGCGCTGGGGAAGGAAAAAACCTTTGGGGCCGAAAAACCCCTCAGTACCGAGGAACTCGCTAAATATCACTATATGGGCAGCATGCCCTATTTCAAGGATCGCGACGAACTCAATGAATTCTCCAGCCAGGATCAGGCTCTGGCACAGGTGGAAAGGGCTCTAGCAGCGAAGACTTCGGGTGTGAGCAAGGTGTACCGTATTGATCTCCCTGGCCGGCAGGAGAGCGTCTTTGGCGTGAGCCTGACCCAAAAGGCCGGTGCCGATCAGCCATTGATGTCAAAAATAGACAAGGGATCTCTACGCCAAACCGCTCATCTTCCTTACGAGTTGGTGGTGGTCAAGGGGAAAGTCTATGCGCTGAACGGCAAGTTTCGTATTGCCTTGAGTTTCCCAAGTCTGACCATGGCGACCTTTATGAGGATTGCTTCCGCGCCGGACGATATCCGATCGGCCCTCGGCGATGTGGCGGGAAGGGCATTCAAAGTGCGAGCCAATGTCGTTAATCCCCTGGATTGATGGGCGATTCCCGTCATTCCTGTTATTCCTGTCATTCCTGTCATTCGTAAGGTTAGCCTAGATGTTCGTTATCATCGGCTATGTGATTGCGGTTGCCGGCATTATTGGTGGCTATATTTTGGCGGGGGGCCACATGGGTGTGCTGTGGCAGCCCAATGAAATGATCATCATCCTGGGTGGAGCCATCGGCGCCTTCGTCGTGTCCAACAATCCCACGGTGTTTGCTGCCGTGGGGGGAACCATCGGGGGGGCCCTGGCGGGTAGCAAATACAACAAGGCGTTTTATCTCGAAACCCTGACCCTGCTCTACAAGATATTTACCAAGATTCGCCAAGGCGGTCTGTTGTCCATCGAAGGCGACATCGAGAACCCTTCGAATAGCGAACTCTTCAAGGGTGCCCCGGGGGTGCTGGCCGATCATCACGCCCTAGAATTCATCACCGACTACCTGCGGCTGATGGCCAACGGTGGACTGGAACCCCATCAGGTCGAGAATCTGATGGATATAGAGCTCGAAACCCACCATCACGAAGGCCATATCCCTATCGAGGCGCTGGCCAAACTGGCGGACGGTTTGCCGGCGTTTGGCATCGTCGCGGCCGTGATGGGCGTGGTACACGTCATGGGATTGGTGGGTAACGCCTCCACTCAGGAACTCGGTGCCGCCATTGGTGGTGCCTTGGTGGGCACCTTTCTCGGCATTCTGTTTGCCTATGGCATCGTTGGCCCCCTGACGGGAGCCTGTACCCACAACCTTGAAGCCTCCGCCAAGTATTTCGTAGCCGTCAAGGCCGCCCTGCTGGCCACCATGAATGGCTATGCCCCGCCGATTGCTGTCGAATTTGCCCGTAAAACCATGCTTTCGTACGATCGTCCGGGTTTCTCGGAACTTGAGGAACACATCAAGGCCAACAAGTAACGCCTTGCCTCCAGGCCCCTCCCGGTTGTTTTAGGACACGCCCATGGCGAATACACCGACGCCGATCATCGTCAAGAAGATCAAGAAAGGGGGAGCGGGTGCCCACGGGGGTGCCTGGAAGCTGGCCTATGCCGACTTTGTGACGGCTATGATGGCTTTTTTCCTGCTTTTGTGGCTTCTCGGTAGTTCGGATCAGAGTTTGCTCAGGGGCATTTCCGAATATTTCAAGGATCCGGTCTCATTTGCCACTACAGGTGGCCAGGACATGGGCAGCCGGGATAGCTTCCTGCCAGGGGGGGGGGATGATCTGACCAAGCACGAGGGCGAGGTCAAGATGACCAACAAGGGCCAAGACACCGAAGCCGCTATTGCCAACGAGCAGGATACGGGTGAGTATCAAGAAGCCAATGAACGGAAACAATTGGCGACCCTGAAAAAAGAAATCGAAAAACTGATGGAGAGCAATCCGCTGCTTCACCAGGTGGCCAACCAGCTGGAAATCAAGATCATCGACGAAGGTCTGCGCATTCAATTGGTTGATGCCGAAAAGCGCCCGATGTTCCAGTCGGGTAGTTCCAGGATGGAGCCTTATGCGGCCCAAATCCTCAACACGCTGGTACCGCTCGTCAATGAGTTGCCAAATAAGATTAGCGTCACGGGTCATACCGATGCCGTGAACTATTCAAGCTTTGCTGGGCGTTTTGGCTATAGTAACTGGGAACTCTCTGCGGATCGTGCCAATGCCGCCCGCAAGCAGTTGTTCAGCGCCGGTTTAAATCCGGACAAGATGATGCGGGTGATTGGCCTGGCCGACTCGGTGTCTCTCGACGAGGCAAACCCCAAAGGCTATACCAATCGCCGGATTGCCATCATCGTCATGAATAAAAAAACCGAGAACTCGATTCGCAGCAACGTCGGCAATATTATTTTTACCGGGCCAAAAACACCTTTGAAATCAACAGATATTCCCGCGCCGTTTGGCAGTGGTTCAGACCCTGAAGCCACCCCGGTTCAAAAGCCGGAGGGATCGGCCAAACCCCATCAAGGCCCGCCCCCCGCCACGTTCAAAATTGGCCATGGCGAGGAGAAACCCGCCGAGAAGATCGCCGAAAAACCTGCGATCAAATCCAAGCCAGCTTCGTCAAGCCATTAGACATCCTTCATTTTCCAGCCGACACTCCTCATGCCCTTGACTGGCTATTGCTGACCCATCTTATCGTCGAAACATCCAATTTCCACAACCTGTATAGGATTGCTGTATACCCCCCAAGAGTTGACATGTCATTTGAAGATCACCTTACCCAACTGTTAGACACCTGGATCCGTCCGGAATTACAAGACATCGCGGCCTATCCGGTCGCGGATGCCCGGGGACTGATCAAACTCGATGCCATGGAAAACCCCTATCCCTGGCCCGACGCCTTGCGAAAGGAATGGCAGAACGCATTGATCCGCGCCGAAGTCAATCGCTATCCCGACCCCACCGGCGGCGAGATTCGCGAGCTGCTCCGCACGGCCCTGGCACTGCCCACCGGCCAGGAGATCCTGCTGGGGAATGGCTCCGACGAGCTGATCCAACTCCTGATGTTGGCGGTCGGTGGCGCAGGTCGCACGGTGCTATTTGTGGAACCCAGTTTTGTGATGTACCAGATGATCGCCCGGTTTACCGGCACCGCGACTGTGGGCGTACCACTCACCGCCGATTTCGAGCTGGATCGCGAAGACCTGCTCGCGGCCATTGCAAAACACCGTCCGGCCCTGGTCTTCCTGGCCTATCCCAACAACCCCACCGGCAACTTGTTTGATGCCGGGATTCTGGCTGCGGTCATCGCGGCGAGCCCGGGGCTGGTGATCATCGACGAGGCCTATGCCCCCTTCACCGACGCCAGTTTTATCCCTCGCCTGGGCCAATCGCCCAACCTTCTGGTGATGCGAACGCTGTCCAAGATGGGACTGGCTGGCCTGCGGCTGGGGTATCTGGCCGGCCCCGCAGCCTGGATCGCCGCCATCAACAAACTTCGGCTGCCGTACAACATCAACACCCTGACGCAGATCAGCGTGGCTCTGGCCTTGCGTCACCCCGCCCCCTTCGCCTCGCAGACCGCCGCCATCCGCCAGGAGCGTACGCGCCTGGCTGTGGCGCTGATGGCGCTGCCAGACGATGTCCAGGTCTTTCCCTCCGAGGCCAATTTTCTACTGTTTCGAGTCTTGAAGCGCCCAGCCAATGCCGTATTCGCCAGCATCAAACGTCAGGGCATCCTGATCAAAAATCTCCAGGGTCATCACCCGATGCTCTCGGGGTGCTTGCGGGTCACGGTTGGCCAGCCCGGGGAAAACGACGCCTTTTTAGCCGCCCTGCGGGCCAGCCTGGCAGAGGACTGAACCATGCCGGTACGTTTGATCGATCTGGTGACCTATTGCGATGACTATCTTGAGGCATCCGCCTTTCAGGACTACTGCCCCAACGGCCTTCAGGTGGAGGCGGGTGAGCGGGTAACCCGGTTGGCCAGCGCCGTAACCGCCAGCCTCGCGGTCATCCAGGAAGCCAGAGCCTGGGGCGCGGATCTTCTGCTGGTTCATCATGGGTATTTTTGGCGGGGTGAACCGGCCAGTCTGGTGGGAATCAAAGGCCGGCGCATCGCCGCCCTGATCCGCGCCAGTTTGAACCTGGTCGCCTATCACCTGCCGTTGGACGCCCATCTGATCGTCGGCAACAATCGCCAACTGGCGGATCGTTTGGGCCTACTCGCGGCGGCTCCCGTGCCTGGCAGCCAGGGTTTGCTATGGCAAGGTCGCTGGGAACGCCCTCTGGCGGCGGAGGCCGTTGCCGCCGACATCGCGGCGGCGCTGAAGCGATCACCGCTGCATCTTCCCGGCACGACTCGCCCCATCACCACCCTGGCCTGGAGCAGCGGGGCGGCCCAGGACAGTCTGATCCAGGCCGCCCGCCTGGGTGTCGATGCTTTTCTGACCGGAGAAGTATCGGAACGGTCTTATCATGAGGCCCGGGAATTGGAGATCCACGTCTTCGGTGCCGGCCACCATGCCACGGAATGCTTTGGCGTCCAGGCGCTGGGCGGACATTTGGCGGCAAAATACGGCCTGGATCATAGATTCATCGATCAGCCCAACCCCGTCTGAGACAGGCTCCTAGCGTCTATCCAGGGTATCGTCGGCCAGATTGGTGGTGATATCGGCGGTGGCGCGATCCGTGGCGCGGCGCCTATGGGCGGTTTGACGGATGGCCTCGGCCAGCTCCGGATGCTCTTCCAAGAGTATCTGAAAATCGTCCGCGTGCAGTTCCAGCAACTGGCAGGTGGTGGTCGCGTAAACCGAAGCACTACGAACGGATTGAAAGATCAGGGAGACCTCGCCAAAAAAATCCCCGGCCTTGAGGTACACCGGAGGATTTTTCTCGACCTTCACCGAACCGGACACGATGAAATACATGTTGTGAGCCGGCTCTCCCTTGAGTGTCAGACGTTCACCGGGGCCGACGGTGATCGGGCGCAACAACCCGGCGATATCGGCGATGCCGCCCGCATTCACCCGAGTGAAAATGGGCACCTTCGCCACCATGCCCCAAGTCACCACGAAATCGCGTTTTTTCAACTCATGGGCAAAGGCCGAAGCCAGAATGCCGGCGGGCAGGGCAAACATGCCAAAACCCAACACCGTGGTCATACCACCGATCAGCTTGCCCAGCGGGGTCACCGGCACGACGTCGCCGTAACCGACGGTCGTCAGGGTGACCACCCCCCACCACATGGCCTGGGGAATGCTGCCGAACTTGTCGGGTTGGGCGGTGCGTTCGACCATGTAGATAAGACTGGAGACGCTTACGAGCAGCACCAGCATGACCAGCCCCGCGCTGGCTAGCGAACGGCGTTCGGAGCGAATGGCGGCCACCAGGGTATCGAGCGACGAATGGTGACGTAAATGCTTGAGCAGCCGCAGCAGCAGCAAAAAGCGAAAGTCATAGGCGGTGAAGGCCGCGCCGTAAAGGGCCGCTAGCGCCGCCAAATCAACCAGGGCGCGATGACCGGTGACAAAGCGGAACCGCCCCCACAGGGGATCCCGGTATTGCACGCGGGGCAACTCCACGCAGACCCACAAACGAATCAGGTATTCGAGCGAAAAATACCCGACCGAAAAGAGTGTAACCAGACGGAGATATTCTCCCGCAACGGCATCCACATCGGGTACGGAGTGGATGATGAGCGCCACCACATTGAACAGCATCAGACCCACGGTGAAATCGTGCAGGGAACGCCCAATCGGTGTCCCGCTGAGTTCGACGACTTGATAGACGCGATGCCGCAGATTAGTCATGCACTCACGAAGCAAACTTTGCCATTTATTTAAAGTGTATTATAATTTTCTTATGTATATTATGCAGATAAAAGACCCCGCACGCCTTGCCCCATCTCCTAGCAAAATTGTTGACTATTCGAAAAGGTGACGTTATGAAAAACTGTAAGCTTTGCCGGCTCAGCAAACTTTGTAATGACCTGCCAGGAATTTGTATTATTATACCCTACGTCGCCATTTTCCTGGTGGTGTCGTCGATCTCTTACCTATTCATCACACAAGAGCTGATGCGGTAAATATATGACCCTTCGCAGTTTGATCTACACCCGCCAGGGAGACGATGGCCGTACCGGGCTTGCGAATGGCCAGCGGATTGAAAAATCCGACGAGCGGATAGAGGCGCTGGGTGCCATCGATGAACTCAATAGCTGGTTGGGACTGGTAGCAGCTCCGATGGCACCGGACTGGTTGACGGCGGATCTCCGGGAGATCCAGCACCGCTTATTCGATCTGGGTAGTGAGATCGCACTTTCTTCTCACAGGTCGGGTTATGAGACGGCGATGGCGTCACTGGAAACCCGCATTGATATCCTGGACGCCGCCCTGCCACCGCTCACCGCTTTTATCTTGCCTGGCGGGTCAGAGGCCGCAGCCCGGTGTCATCTCGCCCGGAGCGTTTGCCGGCGAGCCGAGCGGCATCTGGTTCGACTGCGGCACCGGGAGCCGATCCCCTTGTTTTCCTTGAGTTTTATCAATCGTTTGTCGGACTACCTGTTCGTCGCGGCCCGGGCGCTGGCCCATCGTGCGGGTGACAGCGACATTCCCTGGCGCAAATCCTCCCCGTCCATGCCATGAGTCGTGACGTGATCAACAACCCTACCCTGACCCTCCAGGCCGGCAGCCGGGTCTGTTTGCATTATGCCCTGACACTACCAGAAGGCGAGCCATTGATCTCGACCCACGACCGGGAGCCCGAGTGGTTATTCATCGGCGATGGCTTCCTGCCCGCCCCTCTCGAACGCTACCTGCTGGGCCTTCGGGTCGGAGATATTCGTTCGTTGGCCCTGGAGGGCGATCAGATCTTTGGGCCCTGGCAAGCCACCAAACGCCTGATGGTGCCCATCGCACAGCTATCCCACACGGCTCGGCCAACCGTGGGCCAACGGGTATTTTTTGACGCGCCCGAGATGGGCGAGCTCACCGGCATTGTCATCACCCTGGGGGATCAGCAGGTTCATGTGGATTGCAACCATCCCCTGTCAGGCCGTCCATTCCGCTGGAACTTCGAGGTGATTGCCCTGGAGCCCCCAGCACAAAAATGATAGCCCGCGCCGTCTAGGTTCAGCCCCCCCTGCCATGGCATCCTTTCAAACCCACCTGGCGGGTGCCTTGGCGGTCAGTGGCCTGAGCGCTAGCGCCCTGTTGGTGGTGGGGGTTGCCAACAATCGCGACATGCTGTTGTATTTTGCCCTCGGCACGATCGGTGGCCTCCTGCCGGATCTTGACGCTGAACGCTCAACGCCGCTTCAGGCCGGTTTTTCCCTCCTCTCCCTGGTGGCTGCCTTTAGTCTGTTGCTGGCCTATGCCGCCAGACTGTCGGTGGTAGAACTGTTGCTGCTGTGGCTTGGTACCTATTTCTTCTTTCGTTTGCTGGTCTTTCGGTTCTTCGTCAGCCTGGTGGTTCACCGGGGTATACTGCATTCGTTACCGGCAGCGCTACTGGCATGTTTTCTGACTGCTGTGCTGGTATACCATTTTCTGGGCTTTACACCCGTGCGAGCCTGGCTCTGTGGCGGATTTATGGGTATGGGTTACCTGGTTCATCTACTGATGGATGAAGCCGTCAGCGTCAACCTCTTGGGGACGCATATCAAGCGTTCGCTGGGCACCGCCATCAAGCTCTATGCCCGCCAGTCTCCACTGGCCAGCCTCCTGGTTTACGCCGCGCTGTTCATTGCGGCTTCCTGGTCTCCGCCCTTTGGGCCTGTCAAGCAGCAATTGTGGGATTCCCAGGTACCGGCGCATTTTAGGGAACGTCTCTGGCCCCATGGCGAATGGTTCCGTCTGCGAGAGGGCATATCCCTGGAGGCCGTCAGGGGGGATCACAAACCTGTCTATCGGCCCTGATCCTCTGACAAAACCCGGGATGGCCTTGTGCCGTCCCTCGAGAGGAATCAAAATTGGATTGGGCACCTTAACCGCTCGGAATCCTGCGAAGAGCCATTTTTTATGGGAATTTATGGGAATTAAAAATCACTCCAGACGGCTGGCGTTGGTAGTGGATGACGAACGCTCCAACCGGATCATGCTGGGGTCGCTGCTGCGCCGCCTTGAGTTTGATCTGATCGAGGCCTCCAATGGCCTGGAAGCCGTTGAATTATTCAAGACCCGCCAGCCGGATATCATTTTCATGGATGTGATGATGCCGGAACTGGACGGCTACGAGGCCACCCGGCAGATCAAGGCCCTGGCAGGCGATGAGTTCGTGCCCGTGATGTTTCTGTCGGCCCTGAACGACGAACAAAGCCTGGTACTCGGCATCGAGGCTGGTGGTGACGACTTTCTCACCAAACCCTATAACAAAACGGTGTTGAGCTACAAAATCCGGGCCATGGAGCGCATCCATGACTTGCAGCGCAAAACCCGTCAGATGTTCGCGCAGATTCAGCGCGATCACGAGATTGCCGAGGCGGTGTTTTCCGGTGCCGTACTCAACGGCAATCTTGACCTACCCGAACTTCGCACTTTGCTGCGCCCGGCAACGCTGTTCTCGGGGGATGTTGTACTAACTGCCTCGACCCCGATGGGCAACATCAACATCCTGCTGGGGGATTTTACCGGTCATGGTCTGGCCGCCGCGCTGGGGGCGTTGCCTGTGTCCGAGGTCTTCCGGGCCATGAGCGCCAAAGGTTTTTCCCTGAACCAGACGATTGCCACCATCAACCACAAGCTGTGCTATCTGTTGCCAGTGGGCATGTTCTTCGCGGGAATATTCGTCCAGATCTGCCATGATTCGAACATCGTCAACGTCTTCAACTTCGGCATGCCGGACGCTGCGCTGCGGGACGGACAGACCGGCGCGCTGCGCCTACTGATACCCTCGACAAGCTTTCCCCTGGGCATCACGGAAGATTTGAAGGTGGAATCCAGCATACAGCGGATTCGAGCCCAGCCGGGGGATTGCCTAATCCTGACGACCGACGGCACCATCGATGCTCGCAATCCGTCAGGCGAGTTTTTTGGTTATCCGCGTCTGCAGGAGACCATCCTCGGCTGTCCCATTGGCGGAAATATCACGGCGGCGATTGGTCAGGCGCTTGAACACTTTTGCCAGGACGCCCCCCAGGACGACGATATCAGCCTGGTCGAGATCCCCTTGACGGTCATCAGTCTCACGAGCAGCAACTCGCTGCTTTCCGTCCCGGCACCCAAAGAGGGCGTTCCGATCATCAAAACCCTGGTTCATGATGGCATGGACATCAGTCTGACCCTGTTCGCCTATCATTTGAGGCAGGGCGTCGATCC